>JBCCBR010000161.1:0-7545 GCA_039033935.1 Verrucomicrobiota bacterium | reverse complement strand
CACCAAGATGAGCTCGAAGAGCGCAATCAAACTCCTGATTCCTGCGGGAGAGACGGGAAGCTCTTCCGAGGGACTGCTTTTTAAATTCGTCGCCGTTTTGACCGGATCGAAAAATGCGCTGAAGGGTGTCGGATTTTTCCTCGGGGCTCTGCTGCTATCAACAATTGGCTTTCAACTAACCCTCTGGGGAATGGCCGGAGCACTCGGTCTGGTCCTGCTCTTCTCTCTGCTGTTGTTGAAGGGCGATATGGGGAAATCAAAAAATCGGGTCAAAATCACTCAACTATTCTCTAAAAGTCGCGAGATCAACTGGCTCTCAGCAGCTCGATTTTTTCTGTTTGGTTCCCGCGATGTCTGGTTCGTGGTCGCCCTCCCAATTTTTCTTCATGAGGTTCTCGGCTGGAATTTCTGGCAAACTGGCACCTTCATGGCGGTGTGGGTGATCGGCTATGGAGCGGTCCAGGCGATTGCTCCGAAGCTCGTTGGCGGTTCAAAAGGGGCAAGGGATGAGCGGCAAGGGCCGGTCGCGGCTGCAATCTGGGGAAGCTTGCTCGCCCTCGTTACTCTGAGTCTCGCGGCAGCTGTGCAGTTCGAGATCCAGACAACCTATGTGGTTTTGGGAGGGCTGGCTGTTTTTGGGGTCGTCTTCGCAGTCAACTCGGCGGTGCACAGCTACCTCATTCTTGCCTACTCTGATTCCGACAAAGTCGCTCTTAATGTCGGCTTCTACTACATGGCGAATGCCCTCGGTCGACTGCTCGGCACGCTGCTTTCAGGCATCGTCTACATTCAGTCGGGCCTCGCTGGTTGCCTCTGGACGAGCGGGGTTTTCGTCGTTGCAGCAGTGATCCTGACGCTCTTCCTGCTACGTCACGAAAAAGCCCCAGCGGCTGAGCCAACTGGAGCTTCAATCTAGAGCTTTTGAAAGAGGGATGTCTGATCACTTATCCCAGGCATGCCCGGTGCGAATATTGCCGTCGCTGTCGATGTGGAACATGATTTCGGGGCTCGACACCACATCGTGCCGCACCGTGGCATTACCCTCGTATTTGTAAATGTTCGCCGCCATTTTTGCGCGGACAAGATGGCGAGCCGGGCGAGGGGCCTTGCCTTTCACTGTCCGGACCACGGTGCGTCCGCGGTCGTCTTTGGTGATGATTCGGTAAGTGATGGTCTCTCGATCATTGGCTGATGCCTGCTGAGGCATTGCGGGAATAAAGAGGGCAGTGGCGAGAAGGAGAGGTAGGAGGAGTTTCATCAGATTATTGGACGCGTTTCCCGCGCCTCTCTTTCGTTTATCAGGAGTGACACGACCGTGTCACTTAAAAACGCCTCAGGGTTTCGCCATTCAGGTCGGTCGCGGCGGTCGCTCGACTTCGATTTGGGTGAAGGAGCCCCCTGTCTCTACGATAAATTTTGCGAGCAGTGTGTGAGCCGGTTTTCCAAAACTGATCACATGGACTGAGATCGGTGAGTCTGCGAGCAGCTTTCGCATTTGGTTGACGCCGGCCCCGCTGACACCATCAAACAGGTCGCACACGATGAACAGTGTTTCGACGCCGTGGAGTGCGCTGCCACGATTCAGGGAAGTATAAAGAGGCCCGTCCAGTTTCAGACCACAACCATTGCTGTGGACTTTTCGTGTCTCCGGAAAGCGCCGTTTCGTCAGCTTCATGACTTCCTCCGATATCTGCTGCATACTGCCGCTGACATCGAGTAGCAGGAGCGTCCCTTCGCCATTTCCGAGGTCGAGACCATCGAAAGCGCGACCCCAGTCGCCGTATTTCAATCCATTCCCAAGGCCATTGCCGCCGCGGCCTCGGTTTTCCGCATCGATGCTACTGCCAAAACCGAATGCTTGAGAAGGGAGGGATGCCAAAGCTGTCGTTGGGAGTGGCTGGGCACTCAGACTGATCGGGCTGGAGCTGATCGCGGTGACTGCGGCCGGTGGCGTCGGCACCGCAATCATTTGGGTGGGAGGCGGAGGGGCTGCCGCTGCCGAGGGCGAAGATGAGCGGCGGCTGAGCTTTTCTGGTGGGATTTCAGGTGGAGGGTCGACCGGAGCGAGAGTCACCGCTAGAGGTGGAGTTGTTCTCAGCTCTGGCGACCCGTGGATCATCCATAGAAGGCAAACGAGGAGAAGGGTCCCGAACAACCCCGCGAAAACTGACTGGGTGAACTCGCGGCGGCGTCGGTCGCGCGACTCTCTCAACTTTGGCGAGCTTGTTCTGGCTGGCAGCGGACTCCGCTGCGGACGGCTCGGCGCCTCCTCAGCCTGAACCGGTGCGCGCGACCGAGTCCTGACCGGCGGCATGAAATGCTCAGTAGGAGGAATCGTAACAGGCGTGAAGACCACACCTGTCGTCGCCTCCGTTACCTTTTTCTGCTCCGCCACCATTCTTCCATCGTAGCGCTGCTGCCCCGATCTGGCGAGCTTGAAACTGTCACAGCCATGTAAAACTGTACGCTCGATTTCTCTCTCGGAGCTTCCTTGGAGTCGCGACTGCGCCTCTCGCCAAGCTGGAAGGAAGATCTAATTTACGCCTTCGGATGCGTCTTTTATCGCTGCTGCTCACAATTATCTCAACCACGGCTTTTGCTCTCGAGCCGAGCTACGAGCAGGCACCGATCTACTACTCAAAGAGCGAGGCCGACACCCCCGTCACCGCGCTCCGGGAACAGTTGCGAAGTGGTGAGCTCGCGCTCGATGGAGCCAGTGAGAAAGACAACCTCGTTAAGCTGCTTCGCTGGCTCGAGATCCCGATCGAGTCTCAGGTGCTGGTCTATTCGAAGACCAGCGAGCAGAACAATTACATTTCCCCGCGTCGACCCCGCGCGATTTACTTTTCAGACGACCTTTATCTTGGCTGGGTTCAGGGCGGCGATGTGGAGTTGATTAGCTTTGATCGGAATCTCGGGATGGTGTTCCACTTGCTCGATATCAGCGCGGCTCACCGTGGGGTTGAACCCGAGCTCATTCGCGAGAGCAGTTGTCTCAGTTGCCATGCCGGAGCGGCCACAAGAGGGTTTCCGGGCCTCCTCGTCCGGTCAGTCCTCCCGAGCAGTTCGGGCCAACCACTCCTCCAGGCGGGCAGCTTCCGGACCGATCACAGCAGTCCGCTCGCTGAGCGATGGGGCGGTTGGTATGTCACTGGAAATGCCGAGGGTGAGTCCCACCTCGGGAACATCCTTGCGAGCGAAGTGGAGCGGGGCGGGGAGGTGCAGTTCACCAAGCAAGTGTCAGGTGCCGTTGCCGATATCGAGGGGCTCTTTGCAACCGAGCCCTACCCCAACGGCGGCAAAAGTGACATCGTTGCTCTGATGTTGCTGGAGCACCAACTGGTCGTTCACAATGCACTGGCCAAGGGCCTGCTGGTGACGCGTCAGGCGATTTATCGAAATCGTGCAATCCGAAAAGTGATGGGTGAGGAAAATCTCGACCAGCTGACCGACACGAACCAACGGGTCATCGCGGCGCAAGCAAAGGAGATCGTCTCTGCTCTTCTCTTCTCGACGGAACACCTTATCGAAGAAAACGGAGTAGAGGGTGACGCTGCTTTTCAAACAGCTTTTGAGGAGCAGGGCGAGCCAACCGACTCGCGTTACTCGCTGCGGGATTTGCGACTCTACGAGCGGCTTTTTAAATATCGCTGCAGCTATTTGATCTACAGTGATGCGTTTGCGCATCTCCCGATCGTATTGAAAACGGCCGTTCTGCGAGAGCTCAAGCGCGCGCTCACCGAGGGGGCTCACGAAGATGCCTATCGCCATCTCAGTGACTCCGAACGGCGGCGAATCCTCGCGATTCTTGGCGAGACCTTGCCGGACTGGAATCGGGTCGTCGTCGACGAAAGATGAAGCGCCCACCAACGTCAAAATATTCATGAAAGAACCCAACCAAGAACTCATCGCAGCCCTTCAGAAGGCCTACGCGATGGAACTCGAAACCGTCCAAAACTATATCGCCGCCTCCATCAATTTGGACGGGGTGCGCTCAGATGTCATCAAAAAGAGTCTCTCTGCTGATGTCGCCGAAGAGCTGAGCCACGCTCAACTGATCGCCAACCGGATCAAGACGATCGGCGGTCAAGTGCCGGGCTCGATGGATCTCGAGCGGGGGCAGACCAGCCTGCAACCTCTCGACGATAGTACCGACGTCGTTTCCGTGATCAAAGGGGTGATCGACGCCGAAGATGCTGCGATTGAGCATTACAATCATGTGATCCGGCTCGCCGATGGGGTCGACTACGTCACAGAAGATATGGTCGTGACTCTGCTCGCAGACGAGGAAGAGCACCGACGCCAGTTTGTCGGCTTCCTGCGCGAGTACGAAAAAGGCTGAGCGGCGGGCTGAGCCGAAACGTGGAGCATAGCGGACTTGAACCGCTGACCCTCTGCATGCCATGCAGATGCTCTACCAACTGAGCTAATGCCCCGTTTCGAAAGCCCCGTCGACTTTGACGGGGCTGCGAGTATGGAATCGTTGCGGTGGGGAATCAACCTCCTTTTTTCTGAATTGTCAGAGGGGAGCGGGGTTTGGTAGTGTCTTCTCCATGAGGATCTTTGCGTTGGTTTTTGCGTCGGTCAGCTTTGCTCAATTCTCACTTTGTCAGGATGATCCAGGGCGCATCGCCCCCGAGCAGAGAGATCCCGGACCCCGCCCGGAAGCAGACGGGAAGGCGAGGAAACCGGCTGAGGGCGGTGATCGAGATCCCGCCGCACCGAGGAAAGCGAATTCGAAGGAAAAGAAAGTCTTCGGAGCCTACGACGCTGACGACGATGGGTTGGTGACCGCTGATGAAATCGTCGCGATGATGGAGGCGAAGCAAAATTCGCGAGGTCGTCGGGAGGTTCGCAAAGCGGTCGATCGCGCCGACAAAAACGGAGACGAACTGCTCGACTTTGACGAGTGGCACTGGTGGTACACTGTCGGTCGTCTCGACGAGGATGAGCGCAACCGCTAGTCGCGTCCAATCCCAAACTGGCCTGCTGAATCAAGCAGTAAGATCGTGTGCTGGCTAGGCCCGGTTAGCGGTCTACTTGCGCTCGGCCCATTTTAAGCAGCGGTAGGGCAGGTGCGAAATCAGCAGAGCACTTCTCAGCTCGGAGCATGCGCTCCATCGCGGAGGCATGGGTCGGTGGATCGTCGACCGCTCTCTCGGCTCAGCAGTTTGCCTGAATAAACGAGTCGCAGACCCGTCGGACCGACATGGTGGGATCGCTTTCAGCGAAGGCCCCGCAAGCACCCAGTCCAATACCAAATAACAGATTATCATGACTACAAAAAATCGACGCCCGTCGGCTTCTCGGCGCTTAGCGTTTTTGCCCATTGTAGCCGCTGCGGCTCTTCTGATCGTGCCGGCCGGATTGCTCCGCGCAGAAGGACTGAATCAGGGAGCTTTCGTTTCGGGCTCCGAGACATATCAATTCGGGCATCATTCGATTCCTAATATTCCGATCACAGGTGCACCCGCAGACACGGATTGGAATCGGTCGGCTGCGCTCCACGATGGCTCAGACTATCGGCTTTACTTTTTCCGCTCCGGGAGCCGCCATGAGATCTATCAGTTTGCGTTTAATCGTCGGACCGAATGTTACGAATTTGGCTACAATTCCATCCCGGTTCTGAGGCTTCGCTCGATACCCTCCAACGCTTCGACCCAGAGTTTTGCGATGTTGCACGATGGCTCGACTTATCGACTCTACCTTCAGGACGCCAGCGATTGCAGTTTGCTGTATCAATTCGGATTCAATCGATCATCCGAGACCTATGACTACGGCTACGACTCGATCCCGCAGCTCCGAGTCGCCGGCATTCCGCGCGATGCTGACTGGAGTCGCTGGATGATGCTTCACGACGGCAACGACTATCGCTTTTATGTGTTCCGGGCCAATTCGATCACTGAGTTTTACCAGGCCGGCTACGATCCAAGGCGCGAAATTTATGAATGGGGGCACAACTCAATCCCTGTGATGGAGGCGAAGCATTTCCCAGCCAACTCTCAGTTCGCAGTGCCAATCATGCTGCACGACGGGATCGACTACCGGCTCTACTTTCCGACGCGCTGAGCCTGTCGCGGGGCAGGAGTGAAGGATCAAATTGACCACTCCAGCTCAAGCCCCATTCCTACCGGAAGTGGCGTCACGGGACCTTCTCCAGTTTCTCTGACCGAAAGCTGCGAAGGTCCCCGCTTCATTTCAAAGGTCTCCTCCGAGGGATCGAACTGGTAGTGCCGAGGACCGTTTTCGCAGAGGAATCTCTGAAAAGCAGCGACATCCGCTTCGTCGTCCAGGTTGGCCCCGGCCTCTTCATACGCCATCGCATAGAGCTGTGGTGCACAGCCACCCGTGTAGCAGCCGGCCGCACAGCCGCAATCGGTCGCTTTGGTGGTGTGCGGAGCGCTGTCAGTCCCGGCGAAAAACTGAGTCTGCTTGGGGTCACGGACGGCTTGTCGCAGGGCCTCCCGGTCAGCGTCGAACTTCACGATCGGGAGGCAGTAAAGATGGTAGCGGAGCCCCTGAATCAAGTGACCGACCGTGTAGAGTAAATGCTGGGGTGTGATCGTCGCCCCGACCCGGTCGGCTGGTGCCGAGCCGACAAATTTAACCGCAGACGCCGTGGTGATGTGTTCGCAAGTAAGCCGCAGGTCGGGATGATCTGTCAGCAGTTGTGGCATCCAGCGATCGTAAAATACCGATTCGGCGGTCTGCTCAGAGTCAAAATAGTCAGAGCCACTCAGCCCATGCTGCTCTCCATGAAGACAGAGCATGATGCCATTGGCCTCGATCGCTTTGAAGACATCACTGCCGATCCAGCTTTCGATCGGAACACCATGCTCGGAATTGGTCGTCCCGTGGGGCGGGTAATACTTGCAGGCCCGCAGCAGACCAGATTTGGCCCCCGCGTCGATGTCTCCAGGAGTGGTTTCCCGGGTCAGGTAGAGGGGGACAATCAGTTGCTCAAACCGATCGGCTCCTGCCTCGCGCAACTGTCGTGAGTAGTTTTCGATGGTCCAGGCGTCTTCCGACGGTTTTCCACTGACACGGGAAATAGGCGGTTTTGTATTCGGCATCGCCAAAGCGCCAGCGCATCCCATCGCGAGATGATCTTCGATGTAGAGCGCGACATTCTCACCCTGTCTAAAGTGGGTATGGAGGTCAAACCAGCGGGGAAGGATCATGAAAAGCCGCCGTGTAGCGTTGGACGCAGGAAATTGAAATTCATTATGCGCATCAAATATAGGGAGATCACAAACTGAGTGTTGTTTTTCCGCCCTAATCCAGTGTGAGTCGCTTTGCGAATTTGTGGCCAGGAAAACGAAAAAGAACGATCGTTTTCGCTAAACAGCCGAGTCCTAAAAACAGACCACATGCCCCGAGCCACGAGAGGCCTGTCCTGAAGAAAAAGCTTGAATAGCAGATCCAAAACAAAATTCCAACCAGGTAGAACCATCGGCTTACTTGGCTGATGCGTTCAAGCCAATGATTCGGGATGTCGTTAATCCATCCGAATCGAAATCGGTTCTGCGGCTCCGAAGTTTTGCT
>JBCCBR010000160.1:0-7547 GCA_039033935.1 Verrucomicrobiota bacterium | reverse complement strand
CATTTCCAGCAACGACGGCGGGACCCGAGCGGTCGCCCTCGACATCAGCGGCCCGGAGCTGGCTCAGGTCTACGAGACCGCTCAGATCATCTATGGCAAAGCGGAAGAGCTCATCCCAGAGGCTCAGATTGATTCCGATCCAGGTTCTCTCGTGCTTGGCCAACCGCTCCTCGAAATCAGACCCTACTGGGAGCGCATCGAGGAGCTCGGATTCACCACCGAAGACTTCGGATTCGCTGCCGCCGCGCTCAGTGACGGTGCCTTTGTGGACGAATTTTTCACAGGGGATGACAAGATTGACATCTTTCTCTACAGCAGTGCGGGAACAGCACAATCCCTCGGTAACCTTGAGACACTCCCAATTTACACGCCCCAGGGCACTGTCATTCCTCTCGGATCAGTCGCCGACATTGTCGAATCGGTGAACGCCGCCGACATTCGCCGGGTCGATGGGAAGCGCACCGTGACCCTCTACGTGATTCCCCCCCGCTCGATTGCTCTCGAAACCGCAGTCCAACAAATACGGAATGACATTCTGCGGCCAATGAGGACCGGCGACGAGCTGCCACCTGGTGTCAGTGTTGATCTAACCGGGGCCAGCGACCAGCTCGACGCGACACGCGCCTCACTTGGTGGCAATCTTTGGATTGCGGTGGCGCTTTGCTATCTCCAGCTGGTCGTGATCTACCGACACTGGGGTTACCCCTTTCTCATCCTGGTGACAGTGCCACTCGGAATCGGCGGAGGGATAGTCGGCCTCTGGCTGCTCAACACCGTTGGCGCTCAGCTCCCCCGCTTTGGTTTGGATCCGATTCAGCAGCCTTTCGATATGATCACGATGTTAGGTTTTCTGATCCTGTTAGGCACCGCAGTTAACAATCCCATCCTGATTGTTGATCGGACGATGCGGCTGTTCCGCGAAGGAAGCAGTGCGGTTGAGGCGGTCAAAGGCGCTGTCGCGGTGAGACTGCGCCCCGTCCTCATGACCACGGCGACCACGCTGATGGGGCTTTCGCCGCTCGTGTTTCTGCCCGGCGCCGGGACCGAGCTATACCGAGGCCTGGGCGCCATCGTCCTGTTCGGCCTCGCTTTCGCCGCACTTGTGACCCTCACCTTTCTGCCCTGTCTGCTCGTGATCACCCTCCAGATCTTTGATCGCTTCGCGAAATCCGGATCAGGCTAAGAGACTGTTGAAATAACGAACCCGCCCAGATTCGCAAGATGATGCCGGAAGGAGTTTTTCAACAGTCTCCTAAAACGGAGCAGGTTCCCCGTAAAAGCGTTCGAAAAACTGACGGCGACGCTCAATTTCAGGAAGATCGTCGGGGATCGAAGCCCAGACCATTTTCCGAGCGAGCGCCGCCATTCGCATCCCGATCCGAACGCGCTCGGCCGGACTTTTCGCCATCATTTCGCGAAAGAGTCGCTCATTAACCTCCGGCGGCGTGTCTTTCACGGAAAAACCCGTGTTAGCATATCTGTCAGGCGCAATTTTGCTGACCATTTGCGAAGGTAGTCTTCGTCACAGCCCGAAGCAATTAGGTTTTCGACATCAGAAAGCTGGCGTTCAGAAATCGAGTCCCTTGCCCAGTCGAGTTTCGAAATAATCAAATCTTCTTTGCTGACGATCCAGACATGCACTCCCCTGAGGTCGACTCGTCTTCTTCGCTCGAATTCGAGGAGCCGGTATTCCTCGCGCTTCCGGATCATAAAATCGATTTTGGTGAGATTTGTCTGATCAATCGCATTGAAACTTGACTGAGACACGACCGCTTCCCTCGCGGCTTCTTCGGAAACGTAGAAGCCCGGACCGAGAATCGACTCGATAAGTTGGGCATCTTTGAGATGGAATGAAACCACCATGTCGATATCATTCGTCATTCGTGGCTGCGCGTAGTAATTCATCGCGACCGACCCGGTCAGCATGTAATCGATTCCGGAAGATTCGAATCTCGCGACCACGTCTGCGAGGGTCTTTAGTTCGTTTTCCATGCTGCTCGGCCTCCGAAAGCCACTCTGAGCAAGCCAGACCTGGCACAACCTCGTCCGAATGAATCATTCTCGACCGAGGGGTTTCGGCGTATCATCCCGATACTAAAAACATACCTCAGTTTCAATCTCCCAATGAAAAAAACAGCCCTGCCACTGCTTGCTATTTTCGTAGGCGCCTCCGCGCTGATCCCTACCCTGCCGGGCTTCGCCACCGAAGGCCCCAAACCGAGCTGGATCTGGGCGGAGGATAAGTCTACGACCGAGCCAGTCTATTTCCGCCGCCAGTGGACTCAGCGTGGCCCCGTTCAATCGGCAACTCTCACCATCACGGTAGACGATGAATACACTGTCATGCTGAATGGCAAGAATCTGGGTAAAGACTCGCGCTGGCAGCAAGCAATCGCCTACGACGTGACCTCCCGGATCGCCAACGGCGACAATGTCATCGCGGTCCAGGCAAAGAACGGACACGGGGCCGCCGGGCTCGTCGCTGCTCTCGAGATCACCAATCAGGACGGTAGCTCCCGCATCATCCTGAGCGATGCCGAGTGGTTCGTTTCCACGACCAAAAAGCCCGGCTGGCTCGCGCCCAGCGTCGACCTCACCGACTGGGCTGCGGCGAGCGTCATCGCCACTCTGGGAGATAAGCCGTGGGGTGACCCGCTTGTCAGCGCGGTGGCCCCGAAAAAAGCCGCCGAGCTGGCAGCGAAGCAGAAAGGCCCTGCCGCCGCTCCCGAAGTGCTTCAAGAGGCCACCGTTCACCCTGAGGGATTCGTGATCGAGAAACTCTACGACGTTCCCAAGGAGACCCAAGGTTCCTGGGTCTCGATGGCAGTCGACGAGGAGGGCCGACTCTACTGCTCCGATCAGGGCGACAAGGGGATCTTCCGAATCACCGTTGGCCCCGAAGGCGCTGTCGAAGTAGAGAAAGTCCCGGCACCGATTTCAGGGGCGCAGGGGCTCCTCTGGCATCGCGGCGCTCTTTACGCCGGAGTTAATGGCGGCACTCCCTCCTCCGGATTCATGAAGGTGATGGACTTTTCAGGCGACGGCAAACTCGATACCGTCTGGGTGCTTCGCGAAATGCAGGGCCGCGGAGAGCATGGCGTCCATGCCGTAGTCCCCTCACCCGATGGCGAGTCGCTCTATCTCTTTGCCGGAAACATGACTCAGGTGCCAGAGCCGGAGCGTTTCTCAGTGCCGGAAAATTTCGGAGAAGATCAGTTACTTCCAAGCATGCCCGATGCCCGGGGTCACGCCAAGAGCATCCGTGCCCCTGGCGGCTGGATCACCAAAACCGATCTCGACGGCTCGACCTACAATTTCTTCGCGGCCGGATTCCGCAACCAATACGACGGCGCCTTCAATGCTCACGGCGAGCTGTTCAGCTACGACTCGGATATGGAGTGGGACCTCGGTGCTCCCTGGTATCGTCCCACCCGCATCTACCACGTCACCAGTGCGGCCGAGTTTGGCTGGCGGACCGGTAGTGGGAAGTTCCCTCAGTGGTTCCCCGATGTTCTCCCGCCAGCTCTTGAGGTCGGTCCGGGATCACCTACTGGCGTTGTCTCTGGCGCCGGAGCGAAGTTTCCAGCAAAATATCAGAACGCGCTCTACGCCTTTGACTGGACCTACGGCACCATGTATGCGCTCCATCAGAAAGCGACCGGGGCTAGCTACGAAGTGACAAAAGAAGAGTTTGTCACCGGCGTGCCTCTCTACCTCACCGACGGGGTCGTCAGTCCAGATGGAAATCTCTACTTCGCGGTCGGTGGTCGCAATACCGACTCTGCTCTCTACCGGGTCCGCTACACCGGTGACGAGCCGACCGCGGCGGCTCCAGCCGCCCCCGGCGAGTTTGCCGAGGCCCGCGCCCTTCGTCGCCAGCTCGAAACTCACCATCGCGAATCGGAAGGAGCTGTCGATGCCGTCTGGGAGCACCTCGGCAGCGAGGATCGTCACATCCGCTACGCCGCCCGGATCGCGCTGGAGCACCAGCCGGTTGAACAGTGGGCCGACCGAGCTCTCGCCGAGACCGACAGCGAAGCGGCCCTCAGTGCCTTGCTCGCACTCGTTCGCCAGGGCAGCGAAAGCCATCTCCCCGACGTGCTCGAAAATCTCCAGCTCATCTTTGGCTCCGAGCTGAGCGAGATGCAGCAGCTCTCCGGCCTCAGGGTGCTCAACTTGGCTCTCGTCAGACTCGGCCAGGGCGATGCCGAAACGCTAGAGTCACTCGCCACCCTGCTCTCCGTGCGATACCCCGGCAGCAGCGATCGGCTCAACCGGGAGCTCGCCTACACCCTCACCGCGCTCGGCTCGCCCGATGTCCCCGCCAAGACCGTGCCGCTGCTCAATCAGCAGTCGATCGCGAGCGAGAGCGTCGAGATCGATCCTGACCTCATCGCCCGCTCCGGTCGCTACGGAGCTGCCGTCGCCCAGATGAAAGCTGCCAGCCCCGAGCGCCTCCAGCTCTGGTTCGCCTACGTCCTTCGAAATGCCGAGGCGGGCTGGACGCCTCAGTTACGGGAGCAGTATTTCGCCTGGTTCTCCAAAGCCAGGACCTTCAAGGGAGGCCTCAGCTTCCAGGGTTTCGTCGAAAACATCCGTCAGGAAGCCCTCGCCAAGATCGAATCCGATGAAGCTCGACTCGCGCTTGCTGCGATCAGCGAGCAGCCCGCTCGACTGATTCCAGAAGGATTCGAAGATGCCCGCGCGATTCAGGTGGGTGCCAAGATCGGATTGAAATTCGACACCGATCTCATCACTGCCGAAGCGGGAGAGAAGCTGGCGATTACCTTTCTCAACAACGACCCGACCGGGATCATGCACAACCTTGTCATCATTGATCGAGGCACCGCCGACGAAGTCGTCGCCGCCTCCATGATGGTAGGCCCCGATTCGGTGGCGAACAACTTCATCCCAGACATACCGGCCGTCCTCGCTGCAACGCCTCAGGTCGCCCCAAGCCGGAAGTATACCCTCTACTACGAGGTTCCGAAAGAGACCGGTGACTACCACTTCATCTGCACCTACCCCGGTCACAGCCAGATCATGCAGGGAATCTTCCGGGTCGAGTAACGCCCACCCGAAATAAACGACTCCTGCTCTTAATCCTAATCTCAAGCTCGATTTCCCGGTCGCGTCCACCGCTCCTCCAGCCCAGAGACAACTACCCCCCGGAGAATAGGGATCCATCCGCGCAAGGCTTCGGAGAATAGGCGTCCTCGCTTGTTCCGCCGAGCCTGGGCCCAACGCACCCTCCACTCTACTCTCCAGCAAAACTCTTGCTCATAATCGCAAGCTTGATCTTGCTCTCCTGCCCAAGTGCAAGAGGCTCCAGTGAGCAAGCACTTCCGTTTGGGGATAGGGGTGTCCGAAAAAACTATCGTAAACGCGAGTCTGACAGTTCGGTGAAAAAACCACTCAATCGGCCGCCCGGATATCCTCAACCATTACGGTGTAAACCGGAGAGTCAATCCACCAAGCGATTGAAAACCCAGCGACAACCGTCACCTAGCAGTAGCGCTGACTAACAGGGTCTTTGACGCAAAAATCACCCTGATTGAGCCTCTTTTATTCAAGCTCTCGAAGAAAGGCGAAAACTTCCTCACGACGCTTGCCCTTACTTGGAAGTTCTTCGAGTGATTCCACATCGACAAATACCCTGTATTTATCTGGGACTGACGTCAAATGACGTCGAGGCTCCGATAATCACTAAGATGTTTCTGGTCAGCGTTCCGCCTGAGTTTCGCCCAGTATTCGGGATCATGCTCAAGACGCATTTTAGTGAGATAAAGGGACAACTCTTTGAGTTCCTCTTCGGAGAGTTCGTCGATCTGCGCCTTCAATGCCTCGGCAGTCATCTTTTCAAAGTAGAACCATTGGTTTCCACAATCAAGCGGTGAGCGATAACCCTTATCGGAGCGCCTTCACTGACCCTGCCATTCCTCCCAACACCCGCTCAAAAGCCTCCGCGGTTCCACTTGCCATCGCGGCACGACTCGCTTGCTCTCGAACCCAACGAGAGCCTCTTCCCCCAGCGGCGCGCGCTTGATCTGGATCGCTTACCAAATTGCCAAGCACTTCGGCGAGGGACGAAGCATCCTCCGGCGCACAAAGTCGCCCTCCGCCACTCGCCTCGATCAGCCCCGGGAACGCGCCGTGATCTGGCACCACCACCGGAAGACCTGCTGACCAGGCTTCCAAGGCGTAGAGCCCCTTCGGTTCATCGAACCGGGTCGGAACAGCAAAGCAGTCCAGCGAGTGCAGAAACGCGACCTTGGCGTCGTGATCATCGACTTCGCAATGATCGTATCGGTCACTCAGATTGGCAGAATCCAGTTTTGCGATCTGCTCATTGAAAAAATCTCGATCTTTCTCGGCGAGCCATCCCGCAAACCTGAGGCGGATGGATTCGTTTTCTCGGGCAAGTTTCACGAAGGCATCGACGAGCAGATCAAACCCCTTTTCTGGCGCGAGCCGGGCGAGATAACCAATCGTCTCAATCCCCGAATCGTTTGCTGACTCTTTCGCGGGGATCGCTTCGGTATCGACCCCGAGCGGCGTCAGGAAAAACCGATCTCGATCGACCTCAAACAAGCTCGCCATCTTGTCTCGATAGAATTCTGAAAAGGTGATAAAGCCGTCCGCCGCGGCCGCGAGTCGCCGCATCTCCGCGAGCACCAGATCGTGATAGGGCGGCTCCAGCTCATCGAGAAACAAATCATCTCCCTGTAGCGTCACTAGGATCGGCACTCCGACCTCCCGCTTCAGTGCCGGGATCGCTCCACCAACGAGCAGATTTGTCAGCACGATCAAATCCGGCTTGGCGACTTCGCGCATCCAATGGACCAGCTCGCGAACTTCTTTGCGCTGATTCCCATCTTCGCCCCGTGCCATCGAGAGCGTCAGCTCGCCTAGCTCCTTCGCATTCACCGAGACGGATCGTGAGGCGACCCGGCGAAGCAATCCGGGGCGGTCGAGCCAGCGATCCACGAACTTCGGAAGATACCGAAAGAGCGGAATCTTCTGCTGGAGGTAAACGTTGATTCCTCCAAAGAAAACCTGATCGACCGAGCGATCTTCATCATCCGTCCGGATCGGGGTATAAAGCGGGAGCAGCGTGACATCCCACCCCAGCTCCTGAAGCCCGGCCGTGAGCGCGTTGTCACGGATGCAGCTTCCGCAATACATACCACCCGCTCCTGCGGTGAGGTAGACGATCCGACGGGGTTCAGTCATAAAAACAGGCGCGACAAAACTACACTCTACTGCCTCGAAAGCGCCAGTGAAGACGTCAAACTCACCGCTAAGTTTACGCTCTCCAGCAACATGATCATGCCTCTTCGACTTCACCTTTCCCTTTTCCTGCTCGCGACTGTCCCGATGCAGGCCTTCGCCGATTGGCCCCAATGGCGCGGCCCCGAGCGAAATGGCATTGCCGCATCGAGCGCATCCCTCCCGCCCAGTTTCGATGAAGAGACCGCCCCGAGCCGAGTCTGGGAGCTCAGCGACGTCCCCAGCGATCACTACGGTGGGCATGGCAGTCTCGCGGT
>JBCCBR010000159.1:0-7607 GCA_039033935.1 Verrucomicrobiota bacterium | reverse complement strand
CGGTGGACGCTGCCGTGACTTTGTTTTCGACGACAGCTCGGTGGGCGCTCAGTCTGACTGGACTCCTCGCCACGGCAGTGGCAGCGTGGTGGTTTTTGTTCCGCCCACTTTCGCGCAAGCTCACGCTGACCCACATCGCCAGAATCCTGGAGGTGAGACATCCCGAGTTGCAAGAGAGGATCTCAACTGCGGTCGAGCTGCTCTCAAGCGACGACCCGGACTCAATCAAGGGGTCAGAGGAATTAATCGGTGCAGTCGTTGATTCAGCGGTTCTTGATGTCGAAGCGGTCGATCCCAAGACTGAGTTCAGTCCATCGAAAGTGAATCGTTTTGCGATGATTGCGGCATTTTGTGCCGGGGTGGTTCTGATCTTGTTAGCGATTTGGCCGAATCAAGCCTGGACGCTTCTGACTCGGGCGGTGGCACCCTTTGCCAATATCGGAAACGCTTGGGCTGACACGCTGGTGGTTGATCCGGGCGACATCCGAATCGCCTCTGGCGACACTGTCACCATCGAAATGAGTGCGAAGCACAAACGCCTGCGTCGTGCCGAAATTCGAAGGACTCTCCCCGATGGGAGTGAATCGGTCGAGCGAATGACTCTAATCGGTGAGGAGGAAGATGGCACGAAACGGTTCAGCGTGACTTTCCAGCAAGTCGACGAGAGCTTTGACTATCGAATCCGGGCCGGTTCTGCTCTGACTGAGTATTTTGAGGTCACGGCGGTGGAGCCACCAGAGATTGCGAATCTCGAAATCGCCTATGCTTATCCAGCCTACACCGGTCTCGAAAGCCGCATCACTCGGCCAGAAACCGGAGAGATCCGGGCGGTCGTAAATACCCGCGTCACGGTTACTGCTGAGCTCAACAAAACGGTCGAACTGTCTCAGTTGGTGATCAACGAGCTGGCTCCGATCGAGCCGATTGCCGTCGGCGAAGAGACGATTACCTGGGAGTTTCCACTGAATGATCGAATGAGTGGTGGGTGGCGCTTTGACCTTGCTGATAGCGAGGGGTTCACAAATGCGCCGGCTTCGTTCCCGATCCAGGCACTCCCTGACAAAGCTCCTACCGTGCAGATCACAGATCCGATTCAGAAGGAACTGCGTCTGCGTCCGACCGAGTCTCTCCCGATCCGCTACGATGCAGTCGAGGATTTCGGCTTTGCTCGCGCCGAGGTGCTTGTCACACCGGAGCGGGCTGAGATGTTTCCGGTGATCTCCCAGCCTCTTCCGCAGGCAACAGGGCAGTCTGAGGCTTGGAGTGGTGAGGCTTTGCTTCAGCTCGGATCGCTCGATCTCGACGACCGGCATCGACGCCTCACGGTGCAGCTTCGTCTCTCTGATAATCGTCCGAGGAGCTACGAGGGCCCCGGCATCGGTCTCAGCGAAACATTTACGATCATCATTGACCGCAATGCCAAGTCGCTCGCAGAGCAGATGATCGAGGAGCAAAAGAAGCAAGTCCGCGAGCAGTTAGAGAAAGCGAAACAGGAACTCTACCGAGCGCGCGATGAAATGCGGCAGGTCGAGCAGGAATCGCGACGAGTTGATGAGCTATCTGACAATGCCCGCGACAATCTCGAAGATTTCAGCGAGCACACCGAAGCTGCGCAGGCTGCGTTGGAAGAAGTGGCCGAAAAGCTTGAGAATGGCGTCTTTAACGAGCAGGCCGAAACGGCTGAGCGTATTGCGGAAGAGTCGATTGGAGAAGCGCAGGAAGAAGCTGCAATGGTTCCTCTGAGCGATGAAAAGCAGGAGCGGGTCGAAAGCAGCGAGACCGCCCGCAAGCAGATCGAGGAAGCACTCAAAGAGGTCGACAAACTTGCCCGCGAGTTGCGGGAGAACGATGACGCCTACGAGGCGATCGCCCAGTTGAACCGACTCGCCAATCGCCAGCAAGAGATCGCGGAGAGGGCTGCCGAAAAAGCACAAGAGTTCGAGGAGCAATCCGAGCAGCTTGCGAGGCAGGAAAACCCCCGCGCTGAGCAGAAATTCAGCGAATCCCAGCAGCAGGCTCTCAACGAATTCCAACGGGAGCAAGAGCGAGTCCAGCAAGACCTCGGCGAAATGGTGCAGGATGATGCAGAGGCTCTTGCCGATGTGCTCGAAGAACAGCGCGAGCAGGCTGACGCTCTTGCCGAGAAAGCTGAGGCATTGGCCGAGCAGCAGGAGGCGCTCACCGAGATGACGCAGGAGGCAGCAAGCTCGAAGGAAAATGGGCAGGAGGAACTGAGGCAGGAATTGCTGGCTCAACTCCAGGAGCAGCAAAGCCAACTTGCTGAGGAGGCTCAGCAGAAAGCAGCGGAGGCGGCCGCCGAAGCCCAGGCTGAGAAAGCGCCAGAGCAACCCACATCACCTTCTCAAGAGTCGTCGTTGGCGGATTCTGATTCGTCAGCTGAGCCAGACGATTCGGATTCATCAGAACCTTCCAGCGAGGCCAACGAATCCTCGGATCCGGCCAGTCCCTCGACGCCGGAAATGGCTTCAACGGAGAGTCCGTCTCAACCTGAGAGCAACCCAGCTCCAGAGGCTGATTCCGCTGCTCAGTCGACTGCCTCTGAAGACGCATCGAGCGAGCCGTCCCCATCGCAGACTCCGGCCGAGGCTGAGGCATCGGCTCTCGCTGAAGCGGCCGAGGAAGCAGCCCGCGCTGCCGAGGCGCTTGCTGAAGAAAACCTCGAAGGCGCCAGTCAATCTGCGGCCGAAGCTTCCGAGTCTCTCGCCGAGGCTGCTGCAGCCGAGTCCGCTGAAATGGCCCAGGCTGCAGCCAGCGAAGCGAGCGAGGCGACCGAAGGTTCAACCAGTGAGTCTGGGGAGAGCGACCAAGGATCTCCCAGCGAGGGGAGCGAAGCTGCTCCAGCCAATCAAGCCGAAGCAGAAACGCCTCAGCAAATGGCCTCCGAGGGGGCGGCATCTGAGGCTCAAGCTTCTGAAGGCGACCCGTCATCAGCTGACGAAGGATCGCCGCAGACACCTGGCTCACTCGCTGAGCTGGCCGAACGGCAGGAAACTCTCGCCGAGCAGATCGAGGCAGTCATGGCCAGTGATCTCCAGGGGGCGCTCGCGATGATGGAGGAAGATCTCGCGGATCAAGCGGCAGCCCTGCAGGATCAGGCTGAGTCTCTGGAGGAGACTTTCGATAGCCTCGAACAGCAGGCAGCCGAGTCCGCTACGAACCAGGCCGAGAATAATCTGGATCAAGCCGAAAGCCAGGCCGACCGAGCCTCGGATTATCTTTCTCAGGCGCAGGATCAACAGGCGCAGGCCGAGCAGTCTGGACAGGTGGAATCCGGCGAGCTGGCCTCCAACGCAGCCCGTGCGATGAGCCAGAGCAAGAGTGGCCAACAACAAGCAGAGTCTCGCCTCGAACAAGCTGCCAAAATGCTGAGCCAGGCGTCCACCGCTGTGAGTCAATCTCTGGAAAGACTGGAGCCAACCGAAATGTCGAACCAACTGACCGACTCAGCTGATCTCGCAGAGGGCTTTTCCGAAGTTTCAGAATCAGCCTCTTCTCAAAGCTCCGCCGAGGCAGCGCAGCAGGCCCAGGAAGCAGCCAATTCTCTTTCTCAATTAGCGCGCCAGGCTATGGAACAACTCGGCGGTCAGCAGGGCCCTCCTGGTCAGGAATCCGGCGAAGGCGAGCTCGCTCAGGGGCAGCAGCCTCCGCAAGAGGGGAGCGAAAAGCTAAACGAAAGTGGTGCCAAGACGGCCGACCTCAATGGTGATCAGCCGCCACCAGAGCTGGAGGACCTCGGAATCAGCGCCGAAGACTGGGCCCGATTTCGCGGGGCCCTCGTCGGTGGTAATGCCTCGGCCATTGAGACCGATCTCCCGCCTGAGTATCGCGAGCTCATCGGACGTTACTTTCAAGTCATCGCGAAGGAAGCCGCCAACCAGCAATGAGCAAGTTCCCCATTTCTGCTAGCAGCCCGATCGCAACACATTCGAGTGGGATCAACGCGGCAAAGACGACTGCCCCCGGCCGTCTGCCCAGAAGTGCTCGGGCGCTACTTCGCCTTATCGTCCTCCTCGCCGCCTTCCCAATCCTGACAAATGCCCAATCACTCTCGAATACGGTGTTTCAAAAGCATCGCGAAGAGGTGGTCGCCTCGGTCGATCGCGCACTCAATTTCCTGACCGTGACACAGGATCCGAATGGGACATTTGGTGACTCGTATGGGCGGAGTGTTGGGATCGTCGGTCTCGTCGGGATGGCCTACCTCTCTGCAGGGCACACTCCGGGCTTCGGGCCCTATTCGGACAACATCGACCGCTGCATCGACTACATTCTCGAAAGCGAACGCGGGAATGGCCTATACGATAAAGGAGATTCTGGTCATGGCTTGATGTATGCCCACACCATCGCAGCCCTTTTTCTTTCGGAGTGCAGCGGGATGGTCGAGCCGGAACTGCAGGAAGAAATTGAATCTTCTCTGGCGAGGGCAACCCGGCTCATCCTTGAAGCTCAGGCAGTCCCGAAGCGCGGCAACAACCAGGGCGGCTGGCGTTATAAACCGGACTCTCGGGATTCTGATTTGTCGTGCAGCGGTTGGGCGCTGATGGCCTTACGCTCTGCGAAATTAAACGGTGCACCTGTCCCCGACGAAGCGATCGACGCGGCGGTGACCTACCTGTTGGGAAATCATGATCGGGAAGAGGGTCGTTTCGGTTACACCGATCCAGTTGGTCACGCCGAGACGCTGACGGGCTGCGGACTTCTCTGCATGATGCTGTGTGGGCAGCACAACATGGAGTCACTGCCACGCTCCGGTGATTTTATTCTGAAGAATCGGGAGCGAATCGTGAACAATGCCCATGAATACTACGCGAATTACTATAATGCCCAGGGCATGTTTCAGCTCGGGGGTCGCTGGTGGGCGCAGTATGCCGATTGGATGTATGAAGAATACATCCCCAAGCAGCAGAGCAACGGCTCGTGGTCGAATGGCCGCAATGGGACGACTTACGGGACCGCGATGATGGTTCTCTCCTTTACCGTTCCCTATCGCCAGCTACCGATCTATCAGCGTGACGAGACGGTGGACGAAGAGTGAGAGCTGCGAGCCAGGAATTGGTCGAAATCAGTAGTTCTGGTAAGGCCGCGAAAAGGGCAGATTATCCCCACCTGTGATCGGTAGGGAATGGCGTCCTCGCAGGTTGGCTCGGGTGCCGCTGCCGGAATCGTGGTCACGCAGATTTGCTGATTCGGCGGCGAGATCTGGACCGGACGGCGGACGATCGAGGACGATGATCCCTACCATGTTCTGGTAGGGAACTGCGTCCCGCAGGTCCGTTCGGGGTGCAGCTGCCGGAATCGTTTTTCCGCCGATTCACTTATTCGTTGGCGAGATCTGAACCGGACGGCGGACGATCGAGGACGATCATCCCTACCATGTTCTGGTAGGGAACTGCGTCCCCGCAGGTCCGTTCGGGGTGCAGCTGCCGGAATTGTTTTTCCGCCGATTAGCTGATCCGGCGGCGAGATCTGAACCGGACGGCGGACGATCGAGGACGATCATCCCTACCTTGGCTCCGGTAGGGAACTGCGTCCGCGCAGGTCCGTTCGGGGTGCAGCTGCCGGAATCGTTTTTCCGCCGATTCACTGAACGACTCTGGTCCGTCCTTCAGCGACGATCTGCTCGAGGCGTTTCTTCAGCTTTTCCCCAATCTCAGTCTCTGATTCAAAAACATCGTTCTGCTCAGCCGGGTCTTCGATCAGATTAAAGAGCTGATACTCGGGCACATCGGATGTCGCCAGCTTTTGCTCGACGATGATGTGTCGCGCCTTGCCTCTGGGGTGATGCAGCAGTTTCCAGTCTCCAACACGGAGCGCGAGTATTCCGCCCTTACCGTTGTCCTGCTGGACGAGCTCCTCACGACCGGTCGCCCCATCAGCACCGAGGAGGGCGGCTGACACATTGACGCTGTCGGTCGCTGCCTGATCGGGAATAGCCCCACCGACCATCGCGGCGAAGCTCGCGTAGAGATCGATCGTGCAGACCATCTCGTCTGAGACCGCTGGCTCGATCTTGCCTTTCCAGCGGGCAATGAAAGGCGTGCGAGTGCCGCCCTCGTAAATGCTGTATTTTCCGCCGGAAAAGGGACCCGCCGCCTTGTGATCGCCGAGCTTTTCGAGGGCTTCGTCGGCGTAGCCGTCGTCCATCACGGGCCCGTTGTCTGAGCAAAAAACGATCAAGGTATTCTCGGCAAGACCGAGACGATCTAGCGTTTTCATGATTTCTCCGACACCCCAATCGAGCTGCACGACTGAATCGGCGCGGAAACCGTGCGGGGTCACGCCCTGAAACCGCTCGTGGGGAATCCGAGGCACGTGGATGTCGTGAGAGGCGAAAAACAAGAAGAATGGGTTGTCCTTATTTTTTTCGATCCACTCGATCGATTTTTCGGCCCATTTGTCAGCGAGATCTTCATCGCGGAACCGGGCCGCATGGCCACCGGTGTAAAAGCCGATCCGGCTGATGCCGTTGTGGATCGTCGAGTTGTGTCCATGGGTCCAATCCATCTTGAGGGTATCGCGGTGGGTGATCCCGGTGGGGTGGTCCTCGCTCGGTTTTTCACGCCCGACCCAAAGTGGGTCAGCGGGATCGAGATTGAGCACCCGGTGATCCTGCACGTAGACCTGAGGCACCCGATCGTTGGTAGTCGGCAGCAGAAAACAATGGTCAAAGCCGATCTCGAGTGGACCCGGTTTGAGTTCTCCATTCCAGTCGGGACCGTCTTCGCCGCCCAGCCCGAGATGCCATTTGCCGACCACGGCTGTCTTGTAGCCAACCCCCTGAAGCATCGAAGCGATCGTCGGCGTGTTGGCCGGAATCACGGCAGGGGAACTCGGAGGAGCGATTCCGGTTCCCGGCGTGCGGAAAGCATAATTGCCGGTCAGCAGCGAATATCGAGTCGGGGTGCAGGTCGAAGCACTGCAATAGCCGCTCGTGAAGCGGATGCCTTCCGCCGCAAGCTGATCGATGTAGGGCGTCTCGAAGGTATCGGCTCCGTAGCAAGAGACATCGCCATAGCCGAGGTCGTCGGCCATGATCACGATAAAATTAGGCTTCCCGTGGTGGTCGGCCCGAGCAGAATCGAGCAACCCGGTCGTGGACAAGGCGAGGGCGAAAAATGGAATGAGGAATCGCTTCAGCATCCCCCAGCATAGACAGAGCGACGATCCCGCACCAATTACTTTTTCACGCCGAAGAGTTGGATCGAGTCTTCGTCCCGGTAGCGGTAGCCGGTGCCAAACGGCAAAGACTTGCCAACTCCCGATTCATAGATCGCTCTGAGCCCCGGTTGGTCATACTCGGAAAACATGTCGATCGGCTGACGATAGCGTCCGTAGTAGTCGATCTCGTAATAGAGCGCGAGGAAGTCTGCCGGGATCCCTGAGGCATCCTGAAGGATGAAATCGCATTGCCCGACCAGAAAGTTTCGGATGTTGGTGAATGTATCGGTGTGCATCAAATAGGAAGCCGCCTTGAGGTAGCCAACTCCACCGGGTCTCTTCAGCCAGAATTGGGTCAGCGGGCTTTCCCCGCGAAATCCGGCGTTGCTGAGGTCTGTTCTGAAATAATAGAGGTGCTGAACCTCCGG
>JBCCBR010000158.1:0-7683 GCA_039033935.1 Verrucomicrobiota bacterium | reverse complement strand
CCGTCTCGCCCGCGGTAGTGATCAAGCGGCCCCTGGAGTTTGACCTCCAGTTCAATCGCAGGCTGCAGCTCGACTGAAAGTGGTCCGCCCCCCGTCTCCACATCGGTGACGACTTCCGGGCGATACCCTTGCTTCTCGATCCACACCCGATGCGGCCAATCGCGGACCAGACGGGTAAGCATAAAGCTACCGTCTGCTCCTGAGACCACGTCCGCAGGGTCATCCGAACTCGTCGGACGGTAGGTTGTGCCCGGTCCACCGGAGAGCAATCGAATTTCTGCATCGCTGATCGGCTCGCCGGTCTCGGCTGAAAGCACCTGCCCTCTGAGCGGAATCGCTTTTGTGAATGACACCTGTAAGTCCGCCGGTGAAACGACTTGTATCTCTCGTGCCAGCGCCTCATAGCCCGGCTCCATGATTTCTACCTTCAACGTTCCCGGGGCGAGATGATCGAATGCGAATTGCCCTCGCTGATCGGTCCTTGTCGCCAGCCGAGGCCAATGATCGTTCTGATAAATCAGCGTGGCATCGATCGCCACATCCGACAGCGGCTGTCCCTCGCCATCGACGACTTCAACCGTCACGGAAAATCCTTCCTCCAGCCTAACGACCAGATCGGTGAGCGCTTCACCTGGTTTCACGAGCACCGGGTCCGTCGAGGCAGGCGCGTAACCGTCAACTTGCGCTACGACCGTGATGTAACCCGGCTCGATGCGATCACTTGAAAACTGTCCGTCCCGGAGCGAGACGCCATAGCTTCCACGCGAACCTGGGCGCTCCGACTCAATCGAGATGCCGCCGGATTCGATCACTTGCCCATCCGGGCCGATGATGCGTCCACTCACGGTGACGCGATCGTCCTCGTCAACCGGCCCATCCCAGACCCGGGTGCCATGGCTCTCCTCGATCTTCTCCACTGCGGCGATGTGTTCCGGTCCGTCGAGCACGTTGGCGACGAGCACTTCGGCACCGTAGCTGAGCAATCGGATGGCGCCGAATAAACCAATCACCGCAAGAAGGAAGAGCGGCCACGAAAATCCAGACCAGGATTTGCCCGATGGATGGAGCAGTCGCCGCACCCGCTTAATCGGCCCGCCTCCCGTCACCCCAAGAGCCGGGCTTGGCACCGCACCCCACTCCGCTACGGCGACCAGCGAGGCTGCGACCGCACCCGGCCCTTCGCAGTAGCGCGCCGCCACCGCATCGCAGCAGACTTCCCGCTCCAGCCTGATCTGACGACCAATACACCAGACCGCCGGATTAAAGAAAAGAAGAGCCTCCACCAGCATCTGCACCAGATTCACGAGGTAGTCGTGCCGCCGAAAATGCGCCAGCTCGTGCGCGAGGATCGCTCGGACCTGATCGCCACTCAGTCCCATCGTGCCGCCGATCCAGCGGAGGGGCCAGATGATGACCGGGCGTATCACCCCAACGAAAACCGGAGCCGAGATCCGATCCGAAGCGACCAGCGCGATCCGCCTATGGATGCCCATCGCAGCGAGCAACTGTTCGAAGCTCGATTCGACAATCCGGTCCGATACTGGCACAGCTGTCCGGCGGAACCGACCGACCCGGCGCAGAGCCCGGAGCCAGCGCACCAGCATCGCGCTGACGCCGAAAAGCCAGAGCCAACCGAGCAGGGGTTTCCATCCTGCTCCATCGCCCAGTTTCGACCATCCGATACGATTGCGCCTTTCTGAACTCGCGACCGACTCGACGACCTCGTCGCCGACGGGTTGCGCCGCCGGGACTTCCCTCATTTCCTGACTCGATGCGCTCGGCAATTGCGCGGGTTCCTCATAATCGATCACAGCCCACGCCACAATAGTGCCGATCACGACCGACCCCTGCGCTGCAAGTCCGAGCCCATAGCGAAGATTGGAACGCCGCGTCGGCACGAGTCGCAGGATGATTGCGAGCAGCCCTGCCAGGATTGCACCGATCCAGAGACTGTGGAGGAGAGCAGGGACCGCTGTGTCCCAGAAATCGTGACTCAGGAAATCAGTCATCGCTTCTCCTTCCCTTCGTGTTCATCGAGTAGTCGGCGCATCTCGGCGAGTTCTTCCGGAGAAACCGTTTCGCCGCCGAGCAACTGCTGCATCACCGAAGAGGCCTTACCCGCAAAGACATGGCTCACCAGATTTTTCAACAGCGGGGCAGTCACCGCCTCTCGCTCCACCGCAGCTCGCCAGACGTGGGCGACGCCTTCACTTGAGCGAGTCAGCAGCCCCTTTTTCTCCATCACCTGCATCATCGACAGGACCGTGGTGTAGGCGCGCGGTTTGCCATCCGGCAGCGCCTCGAGAACCGCCCGCGTCGTTGCCTCGCCACGCTCCCAGAGAACGCCAAGGATCTGCAATTCCGTCTCGGAAGGCTTCTTTCGTTTCATGACCTACGGTGAATATAGTAGGAACGATCAAGAGTCAATACTATTTTTCTAGTAGGTGCCTACGCGGCGTTCACGAAAGCGCATTCGTGGCCTGGGGATTTGTCCTTGTTAAGGTTTACGTCCGCTTCGCTTTTCAGTCTCCGAAGCAATCAGACTCGAGCTTTTCAGAGAATTTGTGACTCGCTGAAAAGTGATGCGGGCACATCAAAAAATCACCCTGATATTGGATTGCTCATCTTCCTCGACCTCGGTTCCGAGATTCGATTTATAACGGTCGGGCCACCAGCGGGCCATGGCGTGTCCGGCGACTTCCGATATCGGTGGCTGATCGTAACGGACGTTGTCCGTGCCCCCTGACCAGGGAACCTTGCGATGATCTTCAAGAAATCGCTGCCCCAGAATTTCAAGCTGTTGAATCGCTTCGGCGCTGACAGATTCTTCGCGAGTATCGGGCCAGAGACGGATATCAAAGCGCGTGGCCGCAAATGCTTCGCGAGGTGGTAGAAGAAACTCGGAGAGGTTCCGCTTATCCCAATAGAGGTCGAGGATCTCCACAACCGTTTCCTGTTTCAGACTCTCGTAGTCGGCCGAGATCTTTGCGAGGAGAAGGGGCGAATTGCTGCAAAGCAGGGTGTCGAGCAGTAACTCCCGACCGCGATCAGGGAGATATTCGTTAATCTGGTGCATTCCGATGTTTCCGTCGCGCCAATCTCTGAGGAGTGAATCGAACGCCTCTACCCGATGCTCCTGATCGTGCCACAGCCAGCGCGCGGCGAGAACTCGGACGGACAAGTCTTTATCGTTGTCGAGGAATCGAAGGGCCGTCTCGATTTTTCTATCTCCGTTTCCTGGGACTTCCATCAGGCTCCGAAAGAGATTGGATCGACTCGCGTTCTTTCCGGGTTGCTCTAAGCCTTCGATAATCGCATCGAAAGCGACATCCGGGTATCGCTCGATCAAAAGCGGCGCCTTTCCGGAAGAACCCCGGTCTCCCGCAGTGACCGCTTCCACCAGCATGGTCCGCTCACCTTTTTCCTGAAATTCCTCCCACCACGCGAGCGCTTTCTCTTTCGCCGAGGGTTCGGACTGGGGGCCTCCCCAGAACGACTCCCCCGACACTCTGCGGATGATCTGCTGAGCACAGTCCCTGAAACGCAGAACCCGATGGCTGAAATAGAAGCTGCGATGCTGGCCGATCGATCGGGTCAATCTTTCGTCATCGAGGATCTCTATCAGTTGGGGCACGGCATCATATCCATATTCGAGGAGACGGTGGGCAGCGGTGTCTTTCGACCTATCGCGGGTCATAAAGATCGAGCAGCCTCCAGGTTCGAACATTTGGTAGCCATTCTGGTTGCATAGGTGTCGAATCCACTCAGCGATCTGCTTTTCTCTCGGCAAACTGGCGATTTCTACAACAGTGAGGAGGGGGCGCTCTTCCACCTCGGCGATCATGCTCTGAAGCACTCGAAGGGTGTCCTCAGAACGCTCCGCGAATTCTGTGCCCTTGCTGATTCTTACTCCGATGCGGAGATCGGCTTCGAGTGCAGTCAACGGTATCTCAGGATCGTTGAACCGCAGGATCGTTTGCCACAAATGGACTTTAGCAATGTCACCTCGGATCGCAGCGAACTTCTCGGTTGGGTCCAGGGTTGTTTCTTCGAGAAGCAGGTCTGAGACCTCAGCGAGCCCTCTCCGCTTGCAGATCCAGGAGAGCAGGACTCGCTGAGTTGCGATCTCATGAGCGGGACCAAGGGTGTATCCAATATCCTCCAAGGTGATTCTGGTGTCTGTCGCAACTTTGGAATTTGCGAATGCAGCGAGATCTGCCTTTTCCCAGCTCGCGGGAACCCAATTCGCAAAACCTAATTCAGTTGATTGCTCGGTGGAGTGGGTGCCATTCTTCAAATCCAGACCAAGCACTGTGAAAGCCGATGGAGAATCTGCGACGATAAAGCCGAAATCTTGATTGCGGTCCAGGCGGTTGCCGTCGTCATCGGTCCAGTATCCGAAGTCAATTTTTGCAAAGGGGGCGTCGACCGGAACTGCGATATCGAGACTGTCAAGCCATTCGAAGATTTCAGTTTCGGCCTGAACGAACTTCTCACTCGAGAAAAGGAGAAGACCAGAAACGACGATCAGTGTGCGATTGCAGATGGATGGAGACATCTTGACCGACAGAACGGCGCGATTGATGGAGTTCTTAGGGATGTGTGCCATCGATGCATGACATTTGATCCCTATTTCCTCTCGTAAGAATTTATGACCAAAAAGTTCAGAGACCAGAGCTTTCCTTTCGCGAGCCTGGTCTGACCACCACCTTGGAAAACTCGGTGATTCCGGGACTGAATCCGTCTCCGCCACTAAAAAAGATGACACTGATCGTTTTGGGCATTGTTGCCGCTCTTCGTTCAAGTCTCTCCCCTTCGATCCACAGCTCAACGAAATCGTGTTCAACGACAAATTCGACATCAATTGCTCGATCGCGTTGATAGGGAAAGGTCTGAGGATTGGCGGGCTTAGGGAAAAGGGTCAGCTCAAAATCGTAACCGAAGTTTTGAATGGTGAAGTCTTCTACATAGACTCTGGGCCGCTGGCCTTTTTTGACCTCATGCCGCCACGCCAGAACGAATGGCGGCTCAAGCGGATGATGAAAACCGATCTTGCTATCTCCCTCCCCAACAAGTCGGCTTGCACGAAATGTCCACTCTCCTTTTTCTTGCTTCCACTTCTCGCGGTGCTCGTCGTCGAGAAGAACTAATTCCCCGGACTCTTTCGATCTTTCCACGCTCTCTTCTTCCACCGCTCTCATCAAAGCGATTTGCTCAGCAATCACATTCGCCTCAGCCAAGTCACCGTTTGCGAGATGAGCCGTCTGGTTTGATAACATAATGCTGAGGTGTTTTTTGCGAAGTTTACTAAGGCCCTCGCTCAGCCATGTGTGATGTCTTGTGACGAGATCCAAGGTGACTTCAGGAAGAGTCGATTCATCGGCTGGCAGGAGTGTGATCGTCTCGATTGTTCCAGCCTCCAGCTGTTCCAATTGCGATTCGACCTGCTCGATCAGAGTGTTGATCTGATTTGAATTTTCGAGATCACCACGCTTCATCTCGCTCTGGAGTTGCTCCCTCAAACCCTCCAGAAGTGCCCCCGAAACCTTCTTCGCTCCGGCGAGCCGTTCAGCCTCAAAAGCCGTCTTCAATAAAGCTGCTGGTTGTGGACCTTCCTGGCCAGCGGAGAAAGTCCAACCAGACAGATTAAGCAAAAGAATGAATGCGAGGAGCTTCGAATTCATGGGTCAAACACCAAGCGTTACGAGAAAGCTCGGGCAAAGGCAATTGGAAAGCCACGGGATCAGCGTCTCGATATGATGCGAGCAGATCCCTACCATCTCTAATCTCTAAGCAAGGGTTGGCGAAAAAATGGGGCGACCTCGGGAAGGCTGATCTGAGGCGGATAAACAAAGCGCTGACGGCAGCACTTGAGATCGATTCGGCTTGAGCTACCGATCTGCACGAAGCACCAGAATGCAGATCCCGCAGCCATACTGATGAAGCTCTTTTTTATTTTCCCGACTCTGCTCCTGGTATGGTCTCCATGTCTGCTCAACGGCCAGTCAGGCACATCAGAAAAGTCCCCCAACGTCCTCTTCATCACGATTGATGACCTCAACCGGCACGTCGGGTTTCTTGATGGTATCCCCGCTGCACCGACTCCTCATCTCGATCGACTGGCTGCCTCAGGAGTCAATTTCACCAACGCCCACTGCGCGGTCCCGGCGTGCAATCCGTCGCGGACGGCTGTGCTGACCGGGGTCGCCCCGTATGTGAGCGGCGTCTATCTCAATAAGCAGGACTGGAGAGAATGCTCGCGGCTTTCAGGCGTTGCGACGCTTCCCGAGGTTTTCCGCTCAGCCGGCTATGTCACTCGTGGGGGTGGGAAAATCTATCATGCCCATTCTTTGAATTCTGAGGCGTTCACCGGGTTTCATGATCCGAAGCCGTGGGAGAGCTACTTCCCTCACGATGGCAGGCAGATGCCTGACGAGCTGCTCCCGGAGGGACGACCCGACAAAACAGTGCGACCCTTTTACAAAGGGCTCTTTGACTGGGCACCTCTCGACTGCGCTGACAGCGAAATAGCAGATGGTCAGGTCGTCGACTGGGCGGTGGAGCACCTCGGAGAAAAATCAGAACAGCCTCTCTTCCTTGCCGTCGGCATCTACCGTCCCCACATCCCGTGGTATACCCCACAGCGCTATTTCGATGCTAGTTCGGGAGCCAAACGACCGGTAGCGCCTTCTGAGGATCTCGACGATATCCCAGAGGCCGGGCAGGCGATGGCACGCCGTCATTGGCACGAGTGGATGATCGAAAATGAGCTCTGGGAAGAAGCCATCCAAGGCTACCTTGCCTCGGCGGCTTTTGCCGATGCTCAGGTTGGTCGGCTCCTCGAAGCGCTCGAGGCCGGTCCGCTAGGCGACAATACCGTTGTGGTGGTCTGGTCCGACCACGGCTATCACCTCGGTCAGAAAGAACACTGGGAGAAATTCGCGCTCTGGAACCAGGCCACTCAGGTGCAACTGCTTTGGAAAGGTCCCGGGATCGCCCGCGGCCTGAAACCATCGGCTGCCGTAAGCCTGCTCGACATTTTCCCGACGCTTTGTGATCTGTGCGGGGTTCCGGTGCCCCAGCACTGCGATGGCGAAACGCTGCTGCCTCTTCTAACTGGCGAAAGCGATGGCGACGAGCGCGTTGCGGTGATCACACACGGTCGCGGCAACCATGCGATTCAGGATTGGCACTGGCGCTTCATCCGATATGAGGACGGGTCAGAAGAGGTCTACGATCACCGCAATGATCGCGAGGAGCACAGAAATCTTGCCAGCGAGTGTCCGCGAATTATAGCAAGACTTGCCAGCCACCTCCCGACGACCGAGGCTCCAAATGACCCGGAACCTACTGCTAAGTGAGCAGACTAGAAGTCATATCGCCCTCTCTCCCAATAATTTGCCCGGCCTGCACGCGGAACTTCGGAGAATAGCCCCTCCTTCGCGGGAAGCTACGGCGGGCAGGCAGTCCTCGGCTGTTCCGCAGAGCCTCGGGCGATTTCGGGGCATTCCACACGCCCTGGACACGCGGGTAAGAAAACCCGCGCTCCTTTTTCCCTTTGCGAGGCACACTCCGCCTACCCTTCTCGTCTGACGAAAAAGTGCAGGATCATAGCAGCAATGTTGTGGTTGCTCTGCCCGCGACTCCTCGGATCTTGAACCGGCAGCAGGATAATTCTTTTGG
>JBCCBR010000157.1:0-7688 GCA_039033935.1 Verrucomicrobiota bacterium | reverse complement strand
GCGCCGCCACTCCTTGCGAGCCGCCCTGATGCACGCTCATGAAGCTCAGAAAGGTCGCGATGTCCCGGTTGTAGGCTGCCTTGGGTGTTTTGATCGTCGCAATCGAGCCTTTCATCTGCTACCCGCGAAGCAGACCAATCGTAAAGTTGCCGTAGTGTGGTCTCTTTACTACACTTTAGCCAGAATCCTCGCATCATGACTTCCGAAATAGCTCCCTCTCCCGTTCCGGTCGAGCACACCGACCCAGTTAATTCCCAGATCCTGGCGGTTTCGGAAGACCTCGTGAGCGGTTTCCAACGCTACCCGTTTCAGCATATCGCAGCCGAGTCTGGAGTCGCCCTCCCGACCGTGCTGGAAAGAATCCGGACCATGCTCGAGGCGGGGGTGATCCGACGCGTCCGCCAGACCCTCCTCGCCACAAAGCTGGCTCATGGCGCGCTCTGTGCGTGGAAGACTGCGCCACGAAAGCTCGACGAGACATTTGAATGGATGTTTAACAACGACCCTTTTAGCGGCCACGTCGTCACCCGAACGACCGACCGGGCCATATCGGGTTCGGACTACAAACTCTGGACGACCCTGAAAGTGCCGCAGGGCGAATCGCTCGAAGAGCATGCCGAAGTTCTCCGGCGCCTGACCCGGGCCGAAGAGTTTGTCCTGATGCCAGCTCATGGGATTTTCGCGCTCGGGGTCGGTCACGTCCGCCGCAAGTCGATGGAAATCGGAGCTCGCTCGCCCGAGCCTGCGGTGATGACCACAACCCGCACCGTCGAACTCACACCCGAAGAGTGGGAGGTGCTGCTCTCGATCAAAGAAGAGCTCTCTCCAGAGGAGGTGTCAGAAGATCCCTGGGGTCCCCGCGCTGCTGCGATCGGCTACGACCGGGAACGGTATTTCGAAATCGCTGAGCGGCTCGACCAAAAGCAGGCGATTGGGCGTTTTTCAACGTTTCTCGAGCACGTCAAGCCGAGCCAGGCGGGCCAACGGGTCACCCGGTTCAACGCTCTTTTTCACTGGAAGGTCCCTGAGGGTCGCCAGGAAGAGGCCGGAGGCGAAGTCGGTCGACACGACATCATGACCCATGCCTACTGGCGCGAGGGCGGAAGCCGCTTTGGCAACGTCAATATCATGGGCGTGGTTCATGGCACCGAAAAATCGCGCGTCCTCGAGCACAAAGCAGCAATCGATGCCCACCTCGAAAATTGTGGGATCCCTGTCGACTACACCAATGTATTCTGGGGAGGTCGCAGCGAGATCAAGCCGTCGGAAATCTCGCCTGTCATCTACCAAGACTTTCATCAGAAGTGGCGCGATGCCGATCCCGTGCTCTAATCTGTCAGAGACAGATGGACATCAAAAAAGTCGCCCACCTCGCCCGCCTCGCCCTGACTGAGGAAGAATCGGCGCGTTATCAAACTCAGATCGAGAAAATCCTCGGCTACGTCGAGCAACTTCAGCAGATTGACGTCGATGGGATTGAGCCGACCGCGCATGCCGCGCCGGTCTTCGATACTTATCGGGAAGACGAGTTGCACGAGGATACCCTTTCGACAGAGGCCGTTCTCTCCAACGCACCCGCGACCGCCCATGGGCAGATCAAAATGCCCAAGGTGATCGATTGATAATTTCGCCCCACCCAGCTGCCTTGGACCCGACCTCTCTCACCATTACTCAACTTCGCGAGGCCTACCTTCGCGAGGAACTCACCCCCGCTGATGCCATCACCTCGATCGCTGAGAGCATCGAGGCGAAAGACGGGGAGATCGGCGGATACCTTAGCCATGACCTCGAGCTGGCTCACGCGGATGCCGCGAAGGCTGATCTCGATGCTCCGCTCGGAGGTGTCCCGATTGCGATCAAGGACCTCATTAGCGTTTCCGGCCAACCGTGCTCCTGCGCCTCGCAGATGCTGGCGGGGACTTACACCGCGCCCTATGACGCGACCGTGATCCGGAAATTGCGGGAGGCCGGCGCGATACCCTTCGGGCGCACCAACATGGATGAGTTCGCGATGGGCTCATCAAATGAAAATTCCGGCATCAAGCCTTGTCGGAATCCGCATGACCTCGAGCGCATCCCCGGAGGTTCATCAGGCGGATCTGCCGCAGTTGTCGCGGCAAATACAGCAATCGCCGCGCTCGGGACCGATACGGGCGGATCGATCCGCCAACCCGCGAGCCTTTGTGGTGTGGTCGGGCTCAAGCCCACCTACGGTCGCGTCTCGCGTTATGGCCTTGTCGCCTTCGCATCTTCGCTCGATCAATGCGGGCCAATGACAAAGACCGTGGCCGACAGCGCTCTATTGCTCAACGCCCTGGCGGGCCCCTGCGGGCGCGACTCGACCTATCTCGACGTAGAGCCAGTCGACTTTACCGAATTTCTTGGTCAAGACATCGCTGGCAAGAAGATCGGACTCCCCAAAGAGTACTTTGCCGAAGGCCTCGATCCCGGAGTTAAGGAGAAGGTCGAATCCGCGATCGACGAGCTGGCATCGCTCGGGGCCGAGGTGGTTGAGATTTCACTCCCGAATACAGAGCATGCGATCGCCACCTACTACGTCATCGCTACCGCTGAAGCCTCGGCAAACCTCGCTCGGTTCGACGGAGTTCGCTACGGTCACCGGTCTGAGCAATCGGATCTCATCAGCCACTACGAGCAGTCGCGAGCCGAGGGGTTTGGTGACGAGGTGCAGCGTCGCATTATCCTCGGCACCTACGTGCTCAGCTCGGGCTACTACGACGCTTACTACCTCCGCGCCCAAAAGGTCCGCACCCTGATTCGCCGTGACTTTGAAGAAGCCTTTTCAAAAGTCGACCTGATCGCCTCACCCACCTCGCCGACCACCGCGTTCAAACTCGGCGAGAAAACAGATGATCCGCTTGCGATGTATCTGGCTGACATCTACACCATTTCCGCCAATCTCGCTGGGATCTGCGGAATCAGCGTGCCCTGCGGGACTCATGAAGGCCTACCGGTTGGTCTCCAGCTTCTTGGCCCAGCGATGGATGAGGCTGCCCTGCTCCAGGTCGCCCACGCCTACGAACAGAGCCGGTAAGTCAGCTTGCGAGACCCCAAGAGTCGGCATGAAATGGATCTTACGCTCACTCTTGGGACTGATCATTGTGATCGCCCTGGTTTTGATCACTGGGCCCTGGCTGATTGGCCGCGGCATTGAGCGGCAAATCGAGGCGCTTCTCGATCAGGCCGAGCGGGATCCTTTTGCGCGCGTCATTCCGGATCCGCCTCGTCGTGGTTGGTTTCGGACCGAGACGGATTCTCTAATTCGAGTCACAGAGGATGCCGAGGGCATCGCGCTCCCTTTTCTCCACCGAATCGACCACGGTCCAATCTGTTGGTCACGCGAGCCGACCTTTGCCTGGGCAAGTATTCACTCAACACTCTTGCTCCACGAAATGTCGGGGTCGGCAGCGGAGCTCGCCCAAGCGCTCTGGCCTTTCAAATCTCTTGAAATCGAAAGCTATTTTCGTTTCAAAAAATTCCAGCATCATGTTCTCACCGTCCAACCTACCCGATCGGAGCAGATCGATATCGGACAGGCTCGCGCCAAAATCGAAGTGGATGGTGGGAGTGCTCCTCTCGTGGCGATCGATGGTTCCGTAGCCCAGTTGAAGCTGAAGCGGGTAAGTGCACCGCAGCCACTTGGTGAAGTCAATTTCCAGCTCGATCAGATCCAGATCACGGGAGGGATACTCCGTAAAAATCAAACCGACGGCATCTCAGAGGCGTCATTCACCCTCGACGCAGATCGGCTGCAACTGCTCTCGCGCGAGGGTCTACCGCTCAGTGTCATTCACCAACCCCGACTGTCTACGCGGCTGGCCCGAGACGGGCAGATTGCCCGCCTCACCAGCGACGTCACTCTCGCTCTGCGAGCTGGATTACCTCGCGAGGACCACTCCAGACCAGCGAACATTTTCATGACCCTGCCGGCGACTACAGTCGACGCTGTCACCGCCACTTCCAGTCCCGAAGACTCACTTCGGTCGCGCTTCCTCGAGTCGCTGTTTGAGGATGCGGAGACCCCCATTACCATCGGGGTCGACATTCAGTGGCTCCAATCGGATTTGGTCCTCCGGATCGATGGCCCGTCCGGCCAGGAGATTCGCTCAGCCGATGATTATTTGGATCTCGCTCGGATCACCGATCTCAGCTTGACCGGTAAGATTGATCCGATCAGTGAAATCGCTCTGCGGCTTCGATACCCGGAACTACTCGAGTATCTCGCCGAGGAGGGCTATCTGCAAAGAAAGTTGCCCGGAGTGCTGAAGCTGGATCTCCAACTCAAAAGCGGGAGCCTCACATCTCATGGCGAACCACTCGACCTCATCGAGCTCTACGAGCCGATTCTGATGCAGGAGATTCCGTGGGACCTCCTGCCCTGATCAACTCATCACTTCCGGGATCGGATCAGCGCCTTCCACTCCCACGAGTTTGTGATCGAGACCGCCGTGGAAGAATGTCAGCCCATTCGGGTCGAGGCCCATCAAGGTCAGGATTGTGGCGTGCAGATTTTTGACGTGATACCGATTATCGACTGCCATGGAACCGAGTTCGTCGGTCTGACCAATCGAGACACCGCCCTTAATTCCTCCACCTGCCATCCAGACGGTGAATCCGTAGCTGTTGTGATCGCGTCCGGTGCCCTCGGCATATTCGGCGGTTGGCTGACGGCCAAATTCGCCACCCCAGACGACCAGAGTTTCATCGAGCATGCCCCGCCGCTTGAGATCCTTGAGCAAGCCCGCGATCGGTTTGTCAGTCGCTCCGGCGTGGAGGTTATGATTCTTCTCGAGGTCGCCGTGCGCGTCCCAGTTGTGGTCGTTGTGCGCCCCTCCGGAGTAAATCTGGATGAACCGAGTCCCCCGCTCGACGAGCCGACGCGCAAGCAGGCACTTCTTGCCAAAATCGCTGGTCTGCTCGCGGTCCAGACCATAGAGCGAGCGAGTCTCTTCCGGCTCTTCCGCGATATCGATCGCCTCGGGAGCCGTCGACTGCATCCGGTAGGCGAGCTCATAGCTGGCGATGCGGGCCGACAGGTTGGTGTTGTCGTAGCGGGACTGGTAGTGCCCCTCGTTCAGCTGATTAAGCGAATCAATCATCATTCGCTGCTCAGTCGAGCTCATCCCATCGACGTGGCGTAGGTTTAGAATCGGATCACCTTGCGAGCGGAAGACTGTTCCCTGGTAGCTCGCTGGCATGAATCCAGAGGTCCAATTCTTGGCTCCCGAAATCGGACCCCCACTTTGATCGAGCATCACGACATAGCCGGGGAGATTTTCATTCACCGAGCCGAGGCCATAGTTGACCCAGGACCCGAGGGAAGGATGACCGCTGATCAGCGAACCACAGTTCATCATCAGCAACGCCGACCCGTGGATCGGCGAGTCAGCCGTCATCGAGTGGAGAAAGGCGATATCGTCAACGCATTCTCCAACATTCGGGAAGAGGTCGGAGACATACTTCCCGGACTGACCGTACTGGCGGAACTTCCACTTTGGCTCGACGATGCGACCCTGATTCTTTTTGCCGCCACGACCAAAGGTCTTCACGTCGACCGTTTTCCCGTCCATCCCGGTCATGTTCGGTTTGTAATCGAACGTGTCGATATGGCTCGGCCCGCCATACATAAACAGAAAGATGACATTCTTGGCCTTCGCCGGGAACATCGCCGGTCGGCTCGCGAGAGGATTCTCGGCAAGACCACTCGTCGCCGCTTTGGCAGAATTGAAAAAACCGTCCTGCGTCAAAAGACCCGTCAGGGCAAGGGCGGGAAACCCTCCTCCGACCGTGTGCAAAAACTCACGTCGATTGACGTTGCCGCAGAAATTTCCGTTGGGCTTTGCTTTCATATCTTGGTTTGAGCCAAATGGCCGACTTGGTCGACCGGGTGTTAATCAATCGAGGTAAACAAATTCGTTGAGGTTGAGTTTCAAAAGAGCAACTCGGTCGAAGGCATGCTCGGGACTGAGGCCAATTTCTTCCTGCAGGCGAGTGTAGAGAGTCATCAATTCGTCGAGCTCTCCGGCATCTGGCTCTCGCTGGAGAGCAAGACGCATCCCGGCAGCAAACTGCTCGCGCACTTCTCCCGGCTCAGCACGCAGCCTTTCAGAGAGCAGAGCAGCTTGATCATTCATGAAGCGAGAGTTCATCATACCAAGCGCCTGAGTCGGCACCGTCGTGACAAAGCGGACCGCACAGGCCGAATCGGTATCGGCCTGATCAAAATCGGCCAGCATCTGATGCCGAAGGCTGCGCTTCACGTGGACATAGATCGAGCGACGATAGTGATCGCCTTCGTCTTTTGAAATAGGCCAGGCTTTGTCAGGCCGCGATGCGGTCGCGATGACCTCACGGGGCAGCGGCGGGAATACCCATGGACCTCCCTGATCGAGATTCAGCTTGCCTGACACAGCCAGAATCGAGTCCCTCAGCTCTTCGGCAGTGAGGCGACGCATTTCATGACGCCAGAGCAACTGGTTGAGCGGATCGACCTGGAGATTACCCGAGTGCGGCACAGAAGAGAGCCGGTAGGTGCGGCTTTCAACGATCAGTCGGATCATGTCTTTCATCCCCCACCCCTCATCCCGAAAACGAGCTGCCAGGTAATCGAGTAGCTCGGGGTGGGTTGGCTCGACTCCGAGACTCCCGAAGTCCGAACTGCTCTCGACTATCCCCTTCCCGAAAAGATGCTGCCAGAAGCGATTGACCATGACCCGGGCCGTGAGCGGGTTCTCCTGACCCACCATCCAATGCGCGAGACTGAGACGGCGGCCACTAGAAATCCGTCCATCCACCTCAACCGGAGCACTATCGAGCAGATGAGGCTCGGAGCCTTGCTCAGCGAGGACTGCCGGGATTCCCGGGTCTACCGGATCGCCGTAAGCATGAGCGCTGCCACGAAGGTGCACATGCATCTGCTCGGGATCGGAGCCGTGCTCAGTCGCCACATTCAGCGCCACTCCCGCCTCCGCTGTGCGCCAATGCTGGAGCTGATTGAGCAGGGATTTGTATTCGGCAATCACGTCACGCTCAAAGGCAGAGTCGACCGCCTTCTTGATGTTCTGCGGTGGTCTCCCGGAGAAGAGTCGATCAAGATCGAGGCGCTTCGCTGAGCGGGTTCGTAAAGCCAGATCAATGTATTGCCCGCCAGAGGTCTGGCGACAGTGAACCGCGATCACATTTCGGCCCGTTTGCAGGGCCGCGAGCGCCTTTTCACCAAGAGGTATCACCTGATAATCTCGGGTGTAGCCTTTCGCTTCAAAGATCAGCGTCCCGTTGAGGTAGATCTCGACATCCTCGTCGTGGTGAATTTCGAGGCTCAAGGTTTCCGGTAACGACTGAAGCCCGAAGGTTCCCCTCATCCAGATATCAGAGGTGTCCCACGGGGTCCGAACAACAGCATTCGGAGTCCCTTCCTGCCCGAATCCTCCATGGCCACGATACCAAGTCTTGTCGCGAAACCCAACCGTCGACCAGTCTGGAGAAGGCTTCTCCATGGTATACTCCCAGCGGAACTCCCCCTCACGGGCATCACGGATAAATGTCAGGGTGTGCTCAGTCTCCTCTTCCTTGGCAAGCCCGGCTGCCACCAGCGCCGCCCTGATTTCACGACTGAGTTTGTCTTTCTCTTTCGCGAGCCGATTCAAAGACTGTTGCCGGCGGACTTC
>JBCCBR010000156.1:0-7691 GCA_039033935.1 Verrucomicrobiota bacterium | reverse complement strand
TGCTTCGGGAGTTTGTCGTAGGTGTTCAGCACGACCACGGTCGGCGCGCGGAAGGTCTGCGACACCGTGCGGATCGCGAAAGGGCCCTCGTAGTTCTCTGATTGCGCGAGCCAGCCTTCGGCGTCGAAGGTATAAAAGTTTTTCTCAGCGTCGGTGTGGACGACCTCGGCGTGACCCGTGAAAAGCAGCGTGAGAGCTCGACGCACCCCGCAAATATTCACGGGCTGCCAAAGTCGATTGAGAACCAGAACCTGACCGTCAATTGCCGCCATGGCTGCGGGAGTTTAGCTATCGGTTGGGCCGAGGACAATTCAGAATTCACTCTTTTTCGGGGTAGAATTGAATTGGATTCAGAGTGTTGAAATTATAATAAATCTGCTTCGATTCCATGTTTTCCCCTTGTCGGCGGGGTTGGTCGAGGGCATCATAACCGTTCGAAACCGCTCCGCTGCGAAGCGAGAGCGACACAAACTGAACCAGTTGCATGAGATCCCGGAGTGAGGAGAGCGGGGAGCAATTTAAAATCCCCGTCGTTATCTTTGCGCTCGTGGCAACCGGAGCCTTTTTCGGCTCCGGGTTGTCACGTGCCCAAGAGGTGTTGGATCCATCGGATATTTGGTATCGTGGATTTCTCTTAGTGCAGGCTGCCGAGGATCTCGAGACTCAGGGGAGCTATCTCGCGGCCTTCAATAAATTAGGAGAAGCGAAGCCTCTCTATGATCACCTCGCGCAGACCTACCCTGACTTCCAGACCGAAATCGTTCGAGAGCGAAGGATGTTGATCGCGGAGAAACGCGAAGAGTTAAAAGAACTCATGCGAACTCGCGGGGCTACCCCGAGAGCTACTCCGATCCAACCATCGACCGAAGTCGCCCCGTCAGATCTCGCGGAGAGACTGCCCTCGCCCGGATCAACTCGCATCGATGGGGCTAGATCTCGATCCTTCGAAATTGATGAGGGCCAGGAAGTGGCCCTGCCTTCCTGGAATGATGGGTCAAGTCAGGCGCTCCCTCGGGTCGGAACCCGCCGTCAGCCCACCGTCGGAGAGATCGCAGGTTCGCTCCACTCTGACCTGGAGCAGCGTGACAATTTGATCGATCTCCTTAACCGGGAAAACCAGAGACTGCGCGGTGAGCTCAAAAGCAGTGAAGCGAGCCTCAGCAGCGCGCAATCTCAATTGATCTCGGCACAGCGGAAGGAGCAGGATTTGGTGAAGCGGCTAGGGCAGGCAGAAGCGAGGGGAGAGTCTTCGTCTCAGGCCGTGATCGCTGAGCTTCGGTCTCTCCTCCGAGATGCCACGGAACAACTTGCAGCGGCGACCAAGCGAAACGCAGCTCTCGTTGCTGAGCTCGGGAAGGTGCAGGCCGAGAAAAAGAAAATGCAGGCTCGGATCGAGGAGCTTGAGAAGGAACGGGACAGCCTGCTTGAGGTTGTTTCGGGGAGCAACCAGAGTGGCAGGGCATTGGAGGAGCTGATGGATCGGAATCGGTCGCTGACGGAGCAGCTCAATCGAGCTGAGCGCCTTGCCTCAAGTTTGGCTGAATTGAATCAACAGAAAGACGCCGATATTGCGATGCTGAAAGAAGAGGTCGGTCGGATCAAGGCTGAGCGCGATCAGCTGCTGGCAGATAACGCTCGCCATCAGGCCAGCATCGAAAATCTACAGCGAAAGCTCGAGATGTTGTCAGACGGCCTCACCCAGGAAGAGAAGAGCGCGCTCGACTCGGCCTCGCCCATCGAGCGGCAGGAAAACGAGCTGCTGCGGTCCATGGTATTGAAACAGCTCCGTCGTCAGGCTCAGACACTCCAGGCCAAGCAGCTACTGATCGAACAGCTCGATCGGACAGGGATCAGGTCTGAGACCCTCTTGAGTCTGATCGACGACATCGCGCGAGGCTCCCAGCTTACCGCCGAAGAGAAGGCACTGTTTCGTGATCCGCAGGTGCAGGAAGTGATCGAAGCAGCTTCGCAGACGTCCAGCGGCTTCTCATTTTCAGACGACCCGGATGCGAGTGGCAACGGCAGTGCTACGATGACCGCGACGCTGATCGCGCCAGGGCGCGCTCCGGAAGGGGCGACTCCAGACGTAATTCGCGAGCAGAAACTCTCTGTCGAGTTGGCCCAACTCGACAAGGCCGCCCGGCTCGATTTCAAAGAGGGGCGCTACGCCGAAGCCGAGTCAGGCTTCTTGGAATACCTTCGCTATCGGCCTCGCAGCGTCGGTTGTCTCTGTAATCTTGGGGTGCTCAAGATCGCAATGCGGAACTACTCTGAGGCAACCTACTACCTCAACAAAGCCCTGGCGATTGATGACGAGTCTGGTCTCGCTCACTACCTGCTGGGACGAGCCTTGTTTTTGCAGGATCAATTGGAAGACGCCCTCGCCAGTCTGGAGCGGAGTCTTGTCTTCGAGCCGAAGAATCCCAAGGCCCACAATTCGATTGGTGTGATTTCGAGCCGGAAAGGTTGGGCAGAGCGGGCCGAAGAGGCCTTTGCGGAGGCTGTCTCGATCGATCCTGATTATGCAGACGCTCACTTTAACCTCGCCGTGCTCTACGCGACGAAAGAAGACCCGAATCCGGAAGGCGCTCACCGTCACTACTTTCGAGCGCTTGACCTCGGCCTGCCGCGGAATGCTGTGGTCGAGGATTTTCTCGAAGCGAGTGTTGCTGCTGGAGTTGATCTGGGATGAGGTGGCGCGAGAGGCGCGGCCTGCAGGCAAAGCCAATCTTATCGCAAGACCAGTATTTCCTCGGAATTTTCGGGGTTTTGTTTCTCCTCTTCGGTCTCGCTGGGTTCGTCAGCACCGATCACGGCGCGGACAATGACATCGTGTCGATTTGTCTCTGTGCTGTTGGGGGCGTGTGTCTGATCCTGCGATCTCGATTTTGATTCGAGTGGGGGATCGAGATCGGAGAGTAGGGCTGGTGTAGCCGCGCTTGCCAAAGCGTGGCGGGGAGCGATCGGATGGTTCGAGACGGCCCCCTTTTGGCAAAGGCGGCTACGGGGCTGATGTAGCCGCGCTTGCGAAAGCGGGGCGTGGAGTGATCGGATGGTTCGAGACGGCCCCCTTTTGGCAAAGGCGGCTACGGGGCTGGCGTAGCCGCGCTTGCGAAAGCGGGGCCCGCATTTGATGGAGTGAGCAAAGGCTGAACACGAGAAAGCCAAAGACTTCCCGCTCACGCCGAGCTCGGTTCCGGCCTGCCGACTTCAGGGGAACGCGCGCGCTTTCGGAAAACACCCTTCAGATCTTCTGGCACGAGGTAGAGGGTCGGCAGTAAAAGCAGGGTGATAAACGTAGCAAAGAGGATCCCAAAAGCGAGCGTCACGGCCATGGGGATGACAATTTTCGCCTGAAGGCTTTTCTCGGCGATGATGGGTATGAGGCCGACAAAGGTCGTCAGGGAGGTCAGCAAAATAGCTCGGAATCTAGCTGGGCCAGCCTCGAGTGCGGCCTCTGCTGCGGAGAGTCCGGCACGGCGCTGACGATTCACGTAGTCGACAAAAACGATACTGTCGTTCACCACCACACCGGACAGCGCAATGAGTCCACAGAGAGAAAGAACGCTGAAGGGCAAGCCGAGGATGAGGTGCCCAATCACGGCACCGATCAGGCCGAAAGGAATCGCGGTCATGATCAACAGCGGCTGGATGTAGGAACGCAGCGGAATCGCCATGAGCGCGTAGATGCAGACGATCGCAAAAACGAATCCGACCAGCAGCTCTAACAAGGATTCCTGCTCCTGCTCACTGACACCGGCGAGCTTGACGCTGATACCGGGGAAACGTTCGTCGATGACGTTTTTGGAAAAGGAGTCGACCAATTCACCCGCTATTTTACCCGGTTCGGCGATCGTCTTGTCGACCGCCGCCCTTACGGTGGCGACGCGCAGTCCCTCGGACCGCTCGAGCGAGGCATAGCCCTCGGTGAATTCGATGTCGGCAACTTGGGAAAACGGAATCTCGGCTCCATCGGGCGCACGGATTCTGGTTCGATCGAGATGGTAAAGTGATCGCCGATCGGCGGCCGGGTAGCGGACCATGACCTTGAGCTCTTCGTCCCCCCGCTGGACCCGCTGCGCTTCCTCGCCATAGAAACCCTGCCGCACCTGTCTCGCAACATTCTCGAGAGTGAGTCCCCGTGCCTCAGCCTCGGGCCGGAGGTTCAGCAAAATCTCGGGGTTGCCTTCCGAGAGGCTATTCCGCGCATTGTAGACGCCATCGAATTGAGCGAGCGCCTCGCGCAATTCGTCGCTCGCCTCTTGAAGTTGCGCGATGTCCTGCCCGGTAAGCTCGAGCGAGATATCGGCCTCGCCGGTCGCTGTGATCGAGGCGTCAATTTTGAAAGCCTCGGCACCCGGGATTCTCCCGATCTCCTCGCTCCACCGGGCTGCGAGGGTGTGGGCATCGATGAGGCGATCTTCGCTTTTGCTGAGCTCGATGATGACCTCGGCTCCGTCTCTTCCGGTGAGAGTCGAGCGGATGTGTTTGATCTGACTTTTCCCGCTTTCGCTAATCAGTCTTTCGTCGAGGCGTCGCAATGCCTGCTCTGCCTGCTTGATCCCGTCGAGCGTCCGATCGACCGGAGTGCCCGGATACATTTCGAGCGAGCAAATCAGGAAATCACTCGGGATCTGGGGGAAAAAGACGAAGCGTACCACTCCTGAATTGATGAGCCCGGCCGAGAGGAGGGCAAGCGTCATGAAGAGGGCAATGGTGGTGTATCGAAAAGCGATGGCCCGTTTTAGAAGAGGGCGATAGACCCGCTCGATGAAACCTTTTAATCCTCGATCGATCGCGATCCGGGGACGGTTGAACCAACGCACCGTCTCGTGCTTATCCTGTTTCAGGTGGAGAAGGTGAGATGGGAGGATCCATTTGCTCTCAACTAGCGAGAAGACGAGCGCGAGGATCACAACCATCCCGATCGACATCCAGATTGGGCCAAATGATCCGGTCACCAAGGTCATCGGAACAAATGCGACGATGGTCGTGAGCACACCAAAGGTGGCCGGCATCGCGACCTCGCGCGCTCCGGCAACGACCGAGGCCATTCCGGGACCCTCCTTCTGGACTTTGGTGTGAATGTTTTCGGCAATCACAATGGCGTCGTCGACGACGATCCCGAGCACGAGGATGAAGCCAAACATGCTGATCATGTTGAGCGAGACATCGAACAGTGGCATCAGCAACAAGCTGCCGCCGAAAGCAACCGGAATCCCAATGATGACCCAGAAGGCGAGCCGGATCTGCAAAAAGAGCACCAGCAGGATGAAAACCAGCAGAGCCCCGATTCCGAGATTGTGGAGCATGAGCTTGATGCGACCCTCAAGGTAGGGGGTGACATCGGCCCAGTAGAGCAGCTCGACCGAATCGGGAAGCTCGCGGTTTTTTCGCTCGACGAAGTCTTTGACCGATTGGGCGACTTTGAGATCGTTTTCGCTCGGCGTCGCCGTGACCGTCATGCTCAGGGTCGGCTGGCCATTGAAACGGGGGAGGATGTCGTCTTCGACAAAACCATCGACGACCTCCGCGACGTCGCCGACAGTGAGCCGGGCACCCTCGGGACTGCTGCGCAAGATGATATCTCGGAAGTCTTGCCCGATGTAGCCCTGAGCATTGGCACGGAGCCTAAAGTCAGAGCCTTCGGTCCGTATCACGCCGCCAGACAAATCGAACGAGTAAGCGCGAACCGCATTGGCCACTTCGTCGAAAGTGATCCCGTGACGGCGCAGTTTTTCTTCAGATATTTCAATCCCGATCTCGTAGTCCCGTCCATCGTAAATCGTGGCCCGAGAAACGTTCGGCAGCATTAGAAGCTCCTCACGGATTTGGCTGAAGAGTTCGCGGAGACCCTTTTCGTCAAGGTCACCGACGATCTGGACCTGAATCACGTCGTCCTCTTCCAGGTGAGCTCTGCGAATCACAGGACGCTCCGCTCCGGCCGGGAAGGTATTGATCGAGTCAACCTGGTAGCCGACTTCATCCATGACTCGGGCAAATGGCGCATTCGTCTCGACCTCGACCCTGACTTTACCAAAGCTCTCTTCTGAGGTGGAAAAGATCCGCTTGATGCCTTCGACGTCTTCAATCGCTTCCTCGATTTTAATAACGACGCCTCGTTCCACTTCGTCAGGAGAAGCTTGCGGGTAGATCACTTCGATCACGACGAGTCGATTGCGAAGCTCCGGCATCGTTTTTTTCTCCAGCGTAATCGCTGAAAAAATCCCGCCTCCAATGATCAGCAGCATCATCAGGTTGGCCGCCACGGGGTTACGGATGAACCAGGCAATGGTGCCTTTAAAGAGATTTGGCTCACTCATCCGCTGGTTTCGGCTTGGAGGGTACGGTGTCGACGGAATCGTCAATCACGTCTACTTTCTCACCCGGCAAAGCTCGACTCGGCGAAGTCAAGACAACCTCGTCTCCGTTCTGGAGGCCGCGGACAAAGACGGCCTCGGCGGTTTCGTAGGTGATCGAGACCGGTCGGATCTCGATAAGTGAGCCCTCGACAACCACGGCGACTTCGTCGCGTCCCCGCATCGCCACCCAGGGAACCCGGGAAACGCTCTTAACCGGACGACTCTTGAGAGATGCCTCGACGTATTGACCGACCGAGAAGACCTCGGCGAAAGCAGGTGCTGTGTCACCAGGCTGAATCCGACTGATCGAGCCGGTCTCGGACTTTGAGAGTCGAGCGTAGGGATCAGCGAGTCTCACAATCACATTCATCGAACGAGTCGCTTCGTCGACGACATTTTCGGTGCGAACGATTTCGCCAGTGCGACGGCCCTGATCAGCTCTCAACTCCACTTCGCCCCCACTGTCGTTGTTCCTGAGCGACTCGAGGTCTAGCAAGGCAAAGTCCTCAAGATCGACGGGGAGGCGGACCTCCGCAAAATCAACCGCAAGTAAGGTCAGGAGCGGAGCACCCGGTGTCACGTAATGACCGACTTCGACTTCCTTGGCCGATACGAGCGAATCGAAAGGGGCTTCGACGGTCGTTCTCGAAAGGTTCGTGCGGGCTAAATCGCGCTCTGCGACCGCAGCATCAAGGGCACTGCGGAGCTGGGCGAGCTGAGGTTTGCGGGCGACGAGAGCCGGTGCCTCGCCGCTGCGTCCTAGTTTTCGCCAATCGCGCAGGGCCTGCTCGGCGCGCGCTTCTTCCTGCGCCAGGAGCGCTTTCTGAGCAGCGATCTGAGACTCCGCGCGAGCTATCTGGGTCTCGTAGTCTGCCGGATCGATCTGCAGCAGGGTTTCTCCAGCAGCGAAAAATTCACCGGGATACAGCCTTTCGTGAGTGTCGACAATCGGACCAGCGACCGCCGCAGAAACAATCGACCGATCACGCGCCTGGAGAAAGCCGCTCGTGCGGATGTCAAAGCGCTCGGTGGTGACTTCGACCTTTGTTGTTTTGACGGCCCGTGGGACAATCTCTGGTTCTGTCTCAGCGGGGGATTTTTTGAAGAGTTGAGTCCCCACAAAGATGCCGGCCCCGAGCAGGATCACGAGAATTGGAAGCACGATTTTCACTCCCAGAAAAGTCGTTCCGATTCCGCCGCCGGGAAAGCAAAAGCTTTGCGGAAATGGTGATCGCTTGCTAGGGCCTGTCCCTTGTTTATGATCCGCCAAATGGATGCCCCGCGCTTGGTCGTAATCGGTGCCGGACCTGCCGGACTGCGTGCCGCGGA
>JBCCBR010000155.1:0-7778 GCA_039033935.1 Verrucomicrobiota bacterium | reverse complement strand
AATCGTGAGGTTCTCGATGCCGACTACATTGGCGGCGAGCTCGAGGCCAGCCGCTCGGCAGTCCTCGATCGTGATACCGCTCATGGTCTGCCCGTAGGCCCACTGCGAACGAATGCCGGTTGCGAAACCTTTTACCGAGACATTCTGAATCAGGCTGGGCCCAGCTTCGCCGAGCATCGAGCAATTGATGCCGATGGCGCCTGCCCCGATGACGCTGACATCGCTGAGGATCCCATCGTTTGAGGCGTAGTAGCGAATCCCATCGACTTCGGGATTATCTCCCACATCGATGGTGAGGCGCCGAATATTCCGCATGAACCAATTCGCCGAGGTCTTGACGCCTTCTTCAAAGGGATGGAGCTGGAGCACTGATTTGACGATCTGGTCGGGGTCATTCGGGTCACCGACCTCCACCAGCGGCGGTGGGTCGCCGTTGGCCTTGGCGGCTTCTCGACCAGTGGCCCGATCTGTCTTGCGGCCGCGGTTGACCTGATCATCCAGCTTCAGCACGACGCTGTCGCGGCTCTCGCCCCAAATCCAGGGGCCGACCCCAGACCCACGCCGTCCGCGATTCGCGACGAGCGCTCCCGTGAGGCGGTAGGTGCCTGCGGGAAGGTAAACAATGCCAACAAACTCCGTGTCTTTGCCTCCCGATTCATCGATCGCAGCCTGGATCGCCTCGGTGTCATCAGCCACCCCATCTCCGATCGCGCCAAAATCGCGAACGTCGAGGATCCCAGGCAGACCTTGGGGAAATCGGTAAGCGGCGTCTTGAGCTACGACGACCGGTGAAAGAAAAAGAAGACCAACGAAGAGCAAGAGTCGCATCTCTGAGTTTGGAGGCACTGGTCTCAGTGACAAGCAGCGGAGACCGCTCTTTCGGGTAGGCGTGCAGGGACGCAATCGGAATTTGGCCGGAAAAACAGCTAGCGTTCCAGGTCAGTAGCCTCTGCTACCACCGCAAGGGGCATGCTCGCTGGAGAATGCCCGAGCCACCTGTCGGACTCGAACCGACGACCTGCAGATTACAAATCAGCTGCTCTACCAACTGAGCTAAGGTGGCGAAAAGGGAGGGGAATTTAATAGATCCGCCCAATCATGCAAGGTCAGAGTCAGACCAACGACGGGCGGATCAAGCGGATCTCTATTTGGCGGTGTCGCCTCCGCCAACGAGGGATTCTCTTTACAACGGCTTTACCGCCCAGCTCTCGTAGTGGACTTCGCTGTCTGGATCGTGGGCCTGGATGCCAAAGGTACCGCTGGAAATTTTGCGGCCCTTAAAAGGACCGTCGGGAAGCTCTTCGGGCTCTGTGTAATCAACAGTGACCTCGCCATTGACGCGGATCACGATGTGCTTGCCTTTCACGGTGATGTGGTAGTCAAACCACTCCCCGTCCGTGCTCGGGGCCGCATCGCGGATGTCGTGATCTCCGCCCTTTGGCAGCGGCTTGCCCTCGACAGGGACAGTGATGTTTTTCACGCCGTAGAGGCTGCCGGTCTTCTTCGGGTCTTTGTGGGTCGAATTGACCTGGCACTCATATCCGTTGCTGGGCCATCCTTCGGCCTGAAACTGGGTGTGGAAATAGACTCCGCTGTTTGCTTGAGGAAAGGTTTTGGCGCGGACCTTCAGTTCAAAGTCGGTGAAGGTGCCACCGTTGACATCACCGGTGTAGAAAAGATGACTGCGACCCCCTTTAACAACTAGGACGCCATCTTTGACTGAGAATGAATCGGGATTCTCCTCAGACGGTGTCCAGCCGTCGAGATTCTCGCCGTTGAAAAGCTCGATGAAACCATCATCAGCCGGAGCTGCCGACTGCTCAGCTGCAGCGGCAGGTTCTTGAGCCGACTCGTTCGGTGCGGCTTCTTCCGCGGGAGCCTCAGCAGCCGGCTCTTCTGCAGGCTCTGCTGGTGCCGGCGTTTCTTCCGCGCTCTCGTCGGGAGTCGACGGGTCTTCGGGAGCTGCCGCCGGATCGGATGAATCGCAGCCAGTAAACACCAGTGCGACGGCTGCGAAAAAACTGAAAAGAAAAGCGTATTTCTGCATCCCGCTTCCGTGCTTCAAAATGGGCGAAAGTTCAACCTCCGAAAAGCGGCCAAGCCGTCCTCATGAATCGGGGAAAATCCGGTTGCAGGAGGCACTCGTGAGACCTTTGGTGCAGGCCGCTAACTTCATGTCTTTTCAAGCACTCAAGATCGGCCTGGCAGGCTTCGGAAATGTCGGAGCTGGGGTCTACAAGAATATTGAGAAAAACCGCAGCCTTCTGCGGGAGCGGACTGGACGAGACATTTTCATCACCCGTATTGCGGTGCGGGATCCGAACAAGCCGAGACCTCTGGCGTTGCCCGCTGAAATCGTCACGACCGATCTTGATCAGTTGGTCAAAGACCCCGAGATCGATCTGATTGTCGAGCTGATCGGGGGCATCGACCGCGCCTTCGATCTCGTCAAGGCAGCCCTCGAAAACGGAAAGGTCGTGGTCACCGGAAACAAAGCGCTGCTCGCTGAGCGCGGCCAGGAGTTGTTCAAAATCGCGGAGCAGGCGGGGCGACCAATCTACTACGAGGCGGCCGTGGCCGGGGGCATCCCGATCATCAAGACGGTGCAGGAGTCTCTCATCGGCAACCACATCCAATCAGTCGTCGGGATCATCAACGGCACCTGCAATTACATTCTGACCAGGATGACCGACGCCGGCCTCGACTACCCTGAGGCGCTCGAAGAGGCGAAGTCGCTCGGCTACGCCGAGGCCGATCCGACCCTTGATATCAATGGCTGGGATGCTGCCCACAAAGCGATCATTCTCGCTTCGCTGAGCTATGGTTGCTGGGTGCCGTGCGATCAGATCTTTGTCGAGGGCATCGAACAGGTGCGCCGTGAAGATATCGGATTTGCCGATCAACTAGGGTATGCGATCAAGCTGCTCGGCATCATCCAGCTCCACGAAGAGTCCGGATCAATCGAAGTGCGGGTGCAACCCTCACTGATTTCAAAAGAGCACATCCTCTCGTCAGTGAACGGTGTCTTCAACGCCATCATGGTACGCGGTGATGTTGTCGGTGAGACCCTGTTCTACGGCTCCGGGGCCGGGCAAGACCCGACCTCGAGCTCGGTGATCGGAGATATCGCCGACGCCGCTGCGCGGATCGAGCTCCCCTCCGACGGTGGCTTTGTGACACACGGGCTCTACGGCAAAACGATGCCGGTCGAGGAGACGATTTCGAAATACTACCTCAGAGTCGAGGCGGCAGATCGCCCCGGATCACTCGCTCGCATCGCGACGGTGCTGGGCGAGCACGAGATCGGTATTCTCTCAGTGATTCAGCCCCAAGATCATGAGGGTGATTTCGTCCCGATCGTCCTAACATTGCATTACGCTCCGTTCGGCACGGTCCAGCAAGCCCTCGCCATCATCCGAGAACTGGATACCGTTGGGGGCGAGCCTATTCTGATGCGGGTCGAAGATCTCGGCTAATCTTTTGACGGAGCCCACGAATTCACCCTGCTCGAAAATCTGTCGGCTTTGAAGAGAAAGCCGTTTTCATCATTTCAAAACCCCATACTTTGACTCATGCAATTTGTATCGACGCGCGGCGGAGCTGATCCGGTAGGATTCAACGAGGCCTTTGCCGCAGGGCTGGCGCCTGATGGCGGGCTCTACGTCCCGAAGAATTTACCGCTGCTTCCGAGCACGCTCCTGATCGACGACGCTCTGCCCTACCCGGCACTGGCGTGGGACATTCTCGGTCTGTTTGACGACGATCACGATAGCGACCGGCTCGTCGAATTAGTCGATGAGAGCTACGGGGACTTCAGTGACACGATGAGCGCTCCACTGACTCAGCTCAGTCAGAATCTCTTCCTGCTCGAGCTTTTCCACGGACCGACACTCGCCTTCAAGGACTTCGGTCTGCAACTCATCGGCAGCCTCTTCGAAGACCAAATAGAGCGGACTGGCCAGACGATCAATGTCCTCGGAGCGACCTCGGGAGATACCGGATCGGCTGCCATTCACGGACTCGCCGGGAAGAAAGGCGTCAACGTCTTCATCCTCTACCCGAAAGGACGCATCTCGCCTCTGCAGGAGAGACAGATGACCTGCACCGGTGCCGACAATATTTTCGCGATGCCGATCGAGGGCACGTTTGATGATGCCCAGGCAATCGTGAAAGAGCTGATGAGTGATCTCGAATACAAGGAGAAGCATCACCTTTCCGCGATCAACTCGATCAACATAGTCCGGGTGCTGGCCCAGGCGATCTATTACGCGCACGCCTACATGCAGCTCGCCCCGGAAGATCGAGACGACGTGAACTTTGTCGTCCCAACTGGGAATTTCGGGAACATCTTCGCGGGCTGGATGATTCACCAGATGGGCTTGCCAGTCGATCGATTCACCGTCGCGACAAATCAGAACGATATCCTCTACCGGCTCTTCAGCACGGGGAGCTACGAGCCCGAGAAAGTCGCGCCAAGCCATGCCCCATCGATGGATATCCAAGTGGCCTCGAATTTTGAGAGATTCCTTTACTATCACAACGAGAAAGACGCCGATGCGACACTCGAGTTGATGGCTCGCTTCAAAAGTGAGGGTAAGCTGGAAATTCCGAATTTTAATTCGAGCAACTTCACCGCGACTCGTTCGACAGACGCGGACATCATCGCCAACATCCAGCACGTGAAAGAGGAGTATGACTATGTCGTCGACCCCCACACAGCCTGTGGCTTCCAGGATTTGCCGGAAGACAAAACCAACATCGTCCTCGCGACCGCTCATCCTGCTAAATTCCCCGATGTGATCAAAGAGGCGATCGGGACCGTGCCAACTGATGACTCGCTCGAGGCACTCAAGAAAAAGAAAAAGAAGAACTACCCGGTCGAGGCGACCTCTGCTGCGGTGCGGAAATTCCTCGACGCGATCGCGCTCTGATGTCCGAGCCGAATATCGCGGTCCATTGTGGTGGCCTCTTCCAGACCAATGGCTACCTAGTCGCGGCGGGTGATCATCGCTATCTTTTCGACGCACCAGGAGACGTCCTCCCCTGGCTCAAATCTCATGGGATCAAACTCGACGGCTTGATTCTGACTCATCAGCATCACGACCATGTCGTCGACGCAGCGGCGGTGCAGGAGGCTTTCGGGTGCGAGACCTGGGCCTTTTCAAAGCCAGATCCCGATTTGACCCTGGCTCGGAATCTCGAGCAGATGACAGGTCTGCCTTGCGATCTTGGCGATTATCGGGTGGACCATATCGTGACCGAGGATGGCGGCCTCAGCCTGCCCGGACTTGAGCTCTCGGTGATGCACGTGCCTGGGCACTCGCCAGATAGTCTCTGTTTTAAGCTGGGAGACAGCTCTGTGGTGATCGCAGGCGATGTGCTCTTTCGCGGCAGCATCGGGCGGACCGATTTTCCTCACAGTGATCACGATGCCCTCATCAATGGGATTCGGGAAAAACTCTGGCCACTAGACGACAAGACTCGGATTCTTCCCGGTCACGGACCGGAAACAACTGTCGGTCTCGAAAAACGGACGAATCCCTTTGTCGGCGGGGTGGCTGGCTGATTCGACATTACGAAGATCTTCGCTGTCAAAGACGCCGGTTTTACTGAGGCTTTTTCCGATCCGTCAGCACTGCGACGATGAGGACAAAAAAGCAGAGCACCAGGTTAAACAGTGGAATCTGGAGGGGGCCGGGGAGCGAATAAATCAGCGCAGTGGCTGGGATCCAGACGATCCAGGTAGAGGTGAGCAAACTCGCCACCCGGAACAGAAACGATCGGCTCTTCACCTCGGCAATGAGTCGCCGCGGAGAGTAGCTGCATTCTCGAAACGAATAACAGAGCGCCGTAAAGGGAGCGGCCCAGAAAGGGCAATAGATGAACTGATCGACCAAGACCTTCGTTGCAATCGTTCGGACATCATTCTCCTGACCAAAGAGCCAACCCTGCAGTCGATAAAAAGCATCGACCTCAATTCCCCGCGTCGACCAGAAGATCAGATAAAACATCGCCGTCGAAACCCACTCCGATCGCGCGAGAGCTCGGCTCGCAATCAGGTAAATGAGCGGAATCAGACCTGCGAAGAGGGCAGTCGCGAGAGCCGAATAAAAGAATCCCCATCGCGCCTTGAGCGCCGCCACTTTTTCAAAAACCGGACGCACCGATTCGAGGTGGAAGTAGGCGAATACGGCGACGAGTCCGACTATCAAAAGGGCCGCTCCCGGCAAAAGATTTGCCCGCATCCCGGCGAGGCAGGTATCGCGCAACTCTCTCAAAGCCGATCTCATGGGCTCAATATCAAGACAGATCGAGAAGCAAAACGAGACGCGTCTTTCGCGAGATCGGGCAGAGTTTTTTGAACCCTGTTATGTGCGAGACCTAACCCTATTCAGTCTGAGACCTAACAGGGTATGGTGTCGGACCTAACCCTGTTAAGTCAGCTCTCCGGTAGCGCTGCACTTGGCTACTGATCCTCTCGCCAAAGCTGTCGCAATGGCAAGAGGTGAGCCTTCAGCAGAGGCCGATTACCGGGATCACTTGTCGTCCAGAGCAGCAATCCCGGGAAGCTCTTTGCCCTCGAGCAACTCGAGCGAGGCGCCGCCGCCGGTTGACATGTGATCCATTTTTTCGCCGAAGCCGAACTGATTGGCCGCGGTCACAGAGTCGCCGCCACCCACGATTTTGATCGCGTCGGCATTATCGGCAATGGCCTGCCCGACCGCCTTGGTTCCGATATCGAAACCGCGCTTCTCGAAAACTCCCATCGGGCCGTTCCAGATGATGGTTCCGGCTTCGGCGATGACTTCAGCGAACTGTTTCACGGCCTCGTCGCCGATGTCGATGCCCTCGCGGTCGGCCGGGACAGCGGTTCCTTCCTCGCCCCAGATACCAGTGCACTGGGTTTCGGCATCGTCTTTGAAGTCGAGGGCATGACGGGTGTCAGCCGGCAGGTGAAAGGGCGTGCCGTTTTCCTCGGCCGTTTTGAGAATCCCGCGAGCGAGATCCATCGCCTCGTCGGTGCGCTCGGCGAAGCTTTTGCCCATGTCGTAGCCCTGAGCGAGTCGGAAGGTATTGGCCATTGCGCCGCCAATGATGAAAGCGTCGGCTTTCTCCATGAGCCGCTCCAGGATCTTGATTTTGTCAGATACCTTGGCTCCACCCATGATCACGACGAAGGGGCGCGGAGGGCTTTCCAGTTTATTGACAAGGTATTCGAGTTCTTTTTCGATGAGGAACCCCATCGCAGACTGGTCGATGTGATGAGTCACACCCTCGGTCGAGGCGTGGGCGCGATGGGCAGTGCCAAAGGCGTCGTTGACAAAAATATCGCCATGGGCACCGAGCTGGGCGGCGAAATCCGCGTCGTTATCGGTTTCACCGGCATAAAAACGGACGTTTTCGAGAAGAAGGACCTCGCCATCACCGAGAGCAGCGACAGCTGCGGTGGCAACATCGCCGACACAGTCCTCAGCGAATTTCACTGGGGCGGCGATCAATTCGGCGAGACGATCAGCGACCGGCTTCAAAGAAAATTCCGGGTTCTTCTGACCTTTGGGACGGCCGAGGTGAGACATCAGGATGACCTTCGCGCCCGCATCGACGAGATGCTGGATCGAAGGCAGGGCTGCCCGGATCCTTGTGTCGTCGGTGATCGTCGTGCCGTCGAGCGGGACGTTAAAATCGACACGCATGAGGACGCGCTGGCCGGATGGGGAGAGATCGCGGATGGAGAGTTTGTTCATGATTCGGGATCTTGGTGATTGGAAGTCAGGATT
>JBCCBR010000154.1:0-7788 GCA_039033935.1 Verrucomicrobiota bacterium | reverse complement strand
GACGGGTAAACCAGTCACCGGGAATATCCCGATCGCGCTCCAAACATACCAGGACGATAAGCCTCCCGAGTCATCGTTTCCGGGGAGGCCCCCAACTCCGGTGGTGAATTGATACTGCAGGACTGATCGAACGATCTCAGCCGTTCGATCGTGACGGCCAGCGTAAATGTAGGCGTAGGGAGCCTCCATGTCGGGCTCGTTGTTGAGACCTTCGAAGCGATCGACAGTTTCCCCTTTGGCCGGTTCGCGAAACCCGAAGAACAGGTCGAGCAGCTCAACGAAGCGCTTCTCGCCACCCGCCAGCTTGATCCGCCCGATCATGTCATGGAGAAATCGGAACGAATAGTTCCAGTGCGTGCCTTCGTAGTAGTCCGAGTCGGTGCGGAGAAGTCCGGTCTCGCTGTCGAAGGCATTGGTCCAGTAGTGGGACCTCGGGATACTGAGGTCGTAGATGACCTGATCGCCGAGCCGTTTCGCGAGTTGCGCAATACACCAGTTAGCAAAGGCCAGATCGAGGGTGTGGGAAAGGGGATGAACGACATGATCTCGGTCAAACTCCGCGAAGCGCCCCCGACGTCCGCGCCCGCTTTCGCTCGTTTTCCAAAGCAGGTTGAGCACCCGATCCCAATCTCCTTCGATGCCTCGCATCTGGGCATCGGCGAGAATAATGTGGCAGAGCCCGGTTGCCTGTTTGGCGAAACGCTCCGGTGCATTGTCCATCAGGTAGCTGATGGGGAACCCTCCTTCGCGGCGCCCGACTTCGACGAGAAACGCGACGAAGTCGGCTCCGAGCTCCGGCCACAGAGTCATGAGCAGCGGGAGCTGAGTCTTGTAGAGGTCCCAAAGCGTTGAGAGATCGAAGAAAAAGGGGCCCGGCTCGCCGGTGAATGGATTTTCATCCATGAAATCGCCCGGCTTCAGCGTTGCGTGATACAGGGCGGAATAAAAGATCTCCCGTTGCTCGTCGGTGGCCCCTTCGATCTCGATCCGTCCGAGAATGCTCTGCCACATCTGATCTGCCCCGTTAGCAATCTCTTGAAGCGATCGGTCAGCGCTGCGCCTCAGCGCCTCGCTCGGTCTCTCCGGATCGTGCAGGGAAAAGCCGATCCGCAATTCCATAGGCGTCCCGGCTTCTGCGGCTGTGAAACAGACTCCGAAGCGCGCACGCTCTTCTCGTAACTCGCGCGAGGCATTCCAGTCTGAGCAAGTCTCGAGACGCTTCGTTCCTTCCCAGACCGACGCGCTCTGAGTTTCGCTGAGACAGCGGATGTGGAAGTGATAAGGGATTCCCTCGATCTCGACTCTGCCGGTCACATTCTGGGAATCGAGCCATCTCAGACTGGCCATCGAGGGGTAGACAGACATTCCGAAAATCTGTAATCCACCCGCAGAAAGATCGATCGCTACCGTGCCGGCGACGTCTTCGGGAAAGGTGTAGCGGTGGACTGCTGTTCGCTTTGTGCAGGTCACCTCGAAGTCAATCTCGGGCTCCTCGAAGCGACCGGAATAATGACCGGGGCGAGCCTTCTCATTGGTCAGACGACAACGCTCCCCAAGGCCCGAGAGGCCGGGATCGAGCAGAGGAGTCGTCAGCAAGTAATTGTAGTATTGACGGATCCGACCGGTCCCGGTCTGCTGAAAGTGGGCGAGGCCCAAAAGCGTGTGTTCGGAGAAAAGACGCTCAGGCGGGTCTCCCGAAAGCGAAACATCGTAGCTCCCGTACCCGGTCACGTAGGCCCCTGAGTAGGCGGATACCGAGACCATTCCGAAGGGGAGAGTTGCACCAGGATGCGTATTCCCGACAGGAGGTTTTGCGCACCACCAGGAAGCGGCAATGCCTTCTGGCTGGGGGAGGTCAGCTGCTGCGTTGCCGAGAAATGGGTCGACCCAATCGGTAGGGGAGGTGGTGGTCTCGGTGGGGTCAGGCATCAGGGATTCGGCATCAGGGATTCGGCAGCGGGCAAGATATCAGAAAAGCAGAAAGCCAGCCAATGTTGAATTCCGATCGTCGAGCAACCTTGACCGGAGAGGCCGAAGTCCTACACTCAGCGGCATGCGATTCCTGCGCGTTGTTTGTTTTCTCCTCGTTTCGTTATCCGTTGTAAAAGTCTATTCGGAGACAGAGCGGCCTAACATCCTCGTCATCCTCACCGATGACCATCGCTATGATGCTCTTGGTTTTCTTGAGCATCCATTCCTGGAGACGCCGAACCTCGATCGGATGGCGCGAGGTGGGGCTCATCTCAAGAATGCGGTGGTGACGACTTCGCTTTGCTCCCCGAGTCGCGCTTCGATTCTGACGGGCCTCTACACGCATCATCACGGTGTCGTCGATAATTACAATCCAATCCCGGAAGGGCTCGTCTATTTTCCCAAATACCTTCAGGAGGCAGGCTACGAGACGGCTTTCATCGGGAAATGGCACATGGGTGGGATGATCGACCACCCCCAGCCCGGCTTTGACCACTGGATCGCTTTCAAAGGCCAGGGCGTCTACTTTGCAGACCCAGCCGAGGCGAAGGTGAAGGGGCGCTATGTCCCACAGGTCAGTCGAGATGGGCTCAATGTGAATGGCGAGCGAGTTGAGCAGGAAGGCTACATCACCGATATTCTGACCAATCGCACCGAGGACTGGTTAAACTCTCGTGACGGCGAAAGCCCGTGGATGATTTACCTCTCCCACAAAGCCGTCCACGCAGATTTCCTCCCCGCCAACCGACACGCCTACGCTTACGAAGAAGAGACATTTTCGCCTCCGGTGACGTGGTTCGAGCAGCCTGATGCTTTTCGGGATGTGCCGATGTGGGTTCAGAACCAGCGCAACAGCCGTCATGGCATCGAGTTTGCCTACTACACCAATCTGGATCTCGGGACATACTACAAGCGCTACTGCGAAACGATCCGAGCGGTCGACGATAGCACAGGTAGGCTACTCAAGGCCCTCGAGGAGAGATCAGAGCTCGAAAACACCCTGATCCTTTACCTTGGCGACAATGGATTTTTATTCGGAGAGAAAGGGCTCATCGATAAGCGCAACGCGTATGACGCCTCCGTCCGCATTCCTATGATCGCTCACTACCCGGCTGGAATTGAAGCCGGGCAAACCTTGAGCCAGGTCGTCGCCAATATCGACGTCGCGCCGACTCTACTCGATTTCGCTGGAGTCGAGATACCAGACCACTTTGACGGGGAGAGCATGAAGTCAATCCTGACTGGTGAATCAGACGAGTTTCGCGAAGCGGTTCTCTACGAATACTACTGGGAGCGCAATTATCCCCAGACACCGACGATGCATGCAGTGCTGGGCGAGCGCTACAAATACATCCGCTACCACGGAATCTGGGACGTCGACGAACTTTTCGATTTGGAGAATGATCCCGAGGAGCGAATCAATCTGATCAACGACCCGGCTCAGGCTGAGAGGATTGTCTCTCTAAATCAGCAGCTGTTTGATCTCCTCGAAGAATCAGGCGCAAAGACTCTCCCGCTGCAGCGAGATCGCGGCACCAAGTTTCTCCATCGTGCTGCCGGTGGGACTGAAGCAGCGGGCTTTCCAGATTGGTTTTCGAAAGACCCTGAGTGAGTGCGTCTAGCCCAATTCACGGCCTTCAAGGCGAGTGGGGCGCTCCCTAGGTCAGTTCCCAGGGACTACGGTAATCAATCGACTTCAAAAGCTGATCAGCTTCAGGATCGTCGACGATCGTTTCCGCCGCTGGGTCCCAGTTCAGCTTTCGACCGAGGGCCTCAGAGACAAATCCAAGGTGGCCGGGGGTGACTGACCGGTGCCCTGTCTCGGCTGGGGCGATGCAGGGCTTTCGCTGCTGGATGCCCTCGATGAAATTCCCGAGATGATCAAGCGACTGGTAGGCTTTGACCGGACCTCGATCGAACTTTTCCACGATCCATTGGCGATTTGACGCAGCTAAGTTGCCCCTGGAGACCGATACCCAGCCTTCTTCTCCTATCCATTTTGTGCCCATCTGATGCCGGTTCGAAATCGAGGAAGTGATCCCGCCGGGATAGGTGCAGAGGACTTCGTAATCTACCGGCGCATTGTAGACGCTTGATTCCGGAGGATAAGTCCAGCCAACCGATTCAACCGTCTCTGGACCGCTGGTATCCATCCCCAGACCCCAGTGGGCGATGTCGTTGTGATGGCCAATCCAATCCATTATCTGGCCGCCTCCATAGGAAAGATGCCATCGCCAGTTGCGGTGATGCCGAGCGAAAATGTAGGGCTCGACCGGGCTGGGGCCACACCAGAAGTCGTAGTCGAGACCGGCCGGGTGTTCTGTCGCACTGCTTGGTTTGACGAGGGCAAGTTTTGGACCGGTAGGCAGACCGACTTCAACCGTGTGAACCTTTCCAATCAGTCCATTGAGCACGACCTCTGCCGCAATCCGGAATCGGATCTCGCTACGCTGCTGAGATCCGGTCTGGAATATCGCATTTTGTTTCGCGACTTCTCGGCAGACCATCTGACCTTCCGCGAACAAGTGGGTGATTGGCTTCTCGCAATAAACATCCTTTCCGGCGCGGAGAGCTTCGAGTGTGCAGAGAGCATGCCAGTGATCAGGGGTCGCTACGAATACTGCGTCGATGTCCTCTCGGGCACAGAGCTCTCGATAATCGGCGTAGGCGTCGCAGCCCCTGTAATGGCCGCTCTTTGTTTCTTTTGCGTAACTGGAGTCCACTTGGAGTCTGGCTGGCTCGCGACCGAATGCTCTTCCTTCGCCCGCTTGCTTATCGCGGTGATGCAGCTCATGGACATCGCAGACGGCCAGGACCTGGACATCTGCTCGATTGAGCAAGTTACCAAGTGTCCTGCTGCCATTTGCCCCCAGTCCGACTACGCCTACCGAGACTCGCTCGCTTGCCGACGGGCGATCCTCTGAAAAAACCGAGCCCGGCAAAAAGGAAGTGGTGGTGATTGCCGCAGCGCTGCGTTCAAGAAACCGACGACGGGACGTTTTTACTGCCATATCTGAGGGTGATCGCTGGGCTCGTCATGGTCAATTCCCTTCATAGCGGAGCCGGTCTCAACTTGTTGGCAAGTTCCCTTCACTGTGGTCAGTAACCCAACGAAATTCTGAAAGAGAGAGAGGACCAAAAGCTCTTCTGAACAGTATAATTTTCAGAATATTTAAGAGATCTTAGATTTAAAACTTGCTTAACTTGGTGCAAATAGAATATAGTAAACCGCCTTCTATTCTTTAATTTACGGTAATTATAAGACATTTGCCGTTTGTGCCGCTGAGAGAGCCAGCTCCTAACCGCAACCAATTTAAACGCGTCCATGATCATCCCTATCGAGCCTTGGTTGGAACTTGCTGAAAGCGGTTTTGGCAGTGTTGTTGCAGGCCGTTCTGCATCGGAGTCTGACTTGGTGCTCTCATCCGATCCTGAAATGGAGGCTTTGTCTCGTGAAAGAAGTTCAGATCCGAGCGTAACCCCGATTCTAATGTCTGACCGCGCCGAATTTTATCATCAACCAGTGCTCTTTCGGGAAGTCATCCACGCGATGCGACCACTTGAGGGGCGTCAGGTTTTTGACGGAACTCTCGGAGGGGGCGGCCATTCCGAGATCTTTCTCAAGCATGGTGCCCATGTCATTGGGTGCGACCAGGATGAGGATGCGCTCAGTTATGCATCAGATCGCCTCAGTCAGTATGGTGATCGCTTTTTACCTTTAAAGGGTAATTTCGAAGATATTGATCAGTTGCTGGTCGATCTTGGAATTGAGCAGGTGGATGGGATTTTACTCGATCTGGGTGTTTCTTCTCACCAGCTGGATGAGGCTGAGAGAGGGTTTTCATTTCGCCGTGATGGGCCGCTCGATATGCGGATGGATCGCTCTGCAGATGGGTCCAGCGCTGCTGATTTGGTCAACCATGAATCCGTCGAGGACTTGACCCGGATTTTTCGTGAGTTTGGCGAAGAAAGAGCCGCCTCGAAAGTTGCTCTTGCGATCGAGAAAAGGCGGGCTGAAAAGCCTTTTGAGCGCACTGTTGATCTCGCCGATCTGGTCGCCTCAGTCGTGGGTCGTGTTAGTGGGCGTCATCCAGCGACTCGCGTCTTTCAGGGGCTTCGCATTGCAGTAAATCGTGAGCTTGAGGTGCTCGAATCAGTTTTGGAGAAATCCCTCGCAGCGCTCGCTCCCGATGGTGTCCTCGCCGTGATCACCTTCCATTCGTTGGAGGATCGCATCGTGAAGCGTTTCATGCGGCAGCGCAGTGCCCCATTTTTGGACAGGCCGGAGTGGCCAGAGCCGCGGCCAAACCCAGATTACGCTGTTCGCCTCCCATCGCGAAAAGCAATTTCGGCTCAGGAAGACGAACTGAAAGCCAATCCGCGATCGCGAAGCGCAAAACTCAGGGTCGCCATTCGAGTTTGATGATGCACCGAAAAAATCGATACAAAAACCGTATTGGTGCGCTGGCGATCTGTCGTCTGGTGCTTGCCGGTGCTTTACTGCTTGCGTCGGGTGGAGGCTTTGTGCTCGTTCGAAATAGCCACATCATCAAAGGAGATGAGATCCACGAGGTTGAGATGGCGATCGAAGACCTCGAGGAGGAGATTGAACTCTGGGAAGTGAGGATTGCTGGTGTGCGAGACCGCCAGGAGCTCTCGCGCCGCCTCCGCTGGGTGCAGAGTGATCTCGAGGAGATTGATTCGAATCGCCTCGTCGAAATGTCCGCTCCGGTAGATGAAACAAAGCCGGTAGTCGGGCTGTATAGATGACGGTGATTGATGCCTCTTTCCGCAGTCGCCTAACGTTCGCGAGCGTTGGGGTCGTTCTTTTGCTATCAGTCGTGACGGTGCGGCTGGTCCAGATCGAGTTGGTGCATGGCGACCGTCTCGATGAACAGGCCCGGGCTCACTACGAATACAAGCAGACATTGAAAGCCCGCCGCGGTCGGATTTTCGACCGGCAGGGAGAGCTGCTGGCGCGGAGCCAGTCAGTCTTTACGTTAGTGGTGGATTCGCACCATTTGCGGGATCTCGGCCTTGCCTGTATCGGGCTGGCGAAGAAAGAAGGGGTGTCGCCACAAAAGATTCGCAAGACTTACCTGCCCAGAGAAATCACCGGGAGATATCGGGAGTATGTGGCAGGGAGCCTGGCCGAAATTCTCGCCATTCCCAAAGCAGAGTTGAGCCGGCGTCTCCGCGAGCGACCCAAGGGAGAGGTTGTCTTGAAGCGCTACATTGAGGAGGACTACGCCCGGAGAATAGAGGCAGTCCTGAATGAGAATCAGCTCCGTGGCCTCTACCTGCGGCGTGGTGAAAAAAGGTTCTATCCCAGCCCCTTAGCGTTGACCCAAGTGATCGGATACGTCAACGAGGAGGGCGACGGCCTGGAGGGGATTGAGAAGACTTTTAATGAAGAAATGCGCGGAACCGATGGTTACCGGCTCTGCGAGCGAGATAGCAGGCGTCGTGAGATTCATGCGTTTCGAGGCACGCAGGTCGATCCGGTTTCGGGTAATGACATCTACCTTACTATCGATATGGCATTGCAGGCGGTAGTTGAGCGCGAGCTTGCTGCGGTTGTTGACCGTTACGAGCCTGAAAAAGTCTCCGCAATCTGGATGGATCCACGAACCGGCGAGATCCTCGCCATGGCAAATCGGCCTCACTTCGATCTTGCCACTCGCAAAGGAATTCTCGGGCAAGATCCTGTGCGCCGCAATATAGCGGTGACTGATCAATACCAACCTGGGTCCACTTTTAAGATCGTCGGATATGCTGGTGCTTTTGATCGAAAGGTCGGGTCGCCAACGATGCAGG
>JBCCBR010000153.1:0-7864 GCA_039033935.1 Verrucomicrobiota bacterium | reverse complement strand
TTTGGATCCACCGTCCGCAATACCTCCTCGATACTCAAACTCAGAAATTTCCCAACTAAGTAATTGTTCTTGAATATCAGACCAGTCACCGACCCACTCGGGCAGAGGATAAGAGGGCTTAGCAAAATCTTTTTCTTCTTGGCCAAGCGACCCGAAAATCCAGCCGATTGAAACAAATGCAGCTAGGAAGCTCGTTTTCATTTTTTCGTCCAGTGCGACAGTCCTCCTAAGCCTGACCGAAGGCGTGGCTTCAACTGCTTGTTGAGTTTGAAGTGATCATGACAGCAAAAACTCGTACCGGGTCAAGTGTTCTGGGTTCCGACTTACTGTCAGGTTTTGTTCATTGCGCGGATGAGGCCTGAACCGATCGCCCCAATTACGGCGGCCGGAATGAATCCGTAGTAGCTCATCCAGAAGAGGGGCTTCACGACGTAGGAGTGTGCGTCCATGTCTCCGTAGAGTAACATCGAGGTCGATGAACCAGCAAGAATCCCGACAATAAACAGGCACAAAGCGAAGATGATCCCTGCCCAGCAACGCTGGAAGGCGGATCGAATAGGAACTCCGACGAGTTCGATCAGAAGAATCATCGCAAGATACCCGGCGACGAGTTGAATCCAGTAGGCGCCCGCAAACATCGCGGTGTATGCAGGACCAATGATCGGCAGGCAGATGAGAACCAATCCAGCGAGAGAGAGCCCTAGCGTGGGATAGACCGCCTTTCGAAATGAACTGCAAGTCACGGTCATTTGTCAGGAGAACGTTCGAGGGATCTCAGCCTGATCAGAGGGCACGGGTCAGGCTGGATGTTACGGATTTGAATTAAAGGAGTGTATCGAATCGCGACATGGTCTGGTTTGAGAACCCGGGCTTGTTCTGCTCGGCTGGATTACAGGGTGTCGATGCAGTTCCCGGTAATGTATCGCAACCAGCAAAAGATCATCACGATGAATGCAATCATCGTGGCAAGGGTTGCAATCAAGAGCCTGATCAGCAAGGAATCAAGCAGAGCGAGTGATAGGAAAACGAGTCCTCCGAAAAGGAGAAGAGAACCAAATTGAAAGATCGTAATCACGGTATCTGGGATTCCTCCTTGATTCATCTGATCCGGATTGCGCAGGGAGAGATCGACTCGCATAAAAATGAAGTGAAGAAGCGGAACTCCAATCAGCGCCGAGATAGCCCAGACCGCATCGAAGATCAGAGTCTCTGTCGGGGCACCATGCATTTTCAAAGCAGAACATCCAGGACACACCACTAGAGCCGAGGGCCGCAGTTGCAGATAGGGGCGAGTGTTGAATCAAATAGGGTCTCTGGACTCATGGCGGGATTTAGGTGGCATCGCTGTCTTTGTTCGGCGTGTTTGATCTACGAATTCCCCTTGGCCCAAAACTTCCACCAGAGCGGCTTCGGGTGTAGGATCTCTTGGAGCTCAGCCTCGCGAATCGCGGCCCAATCGGGAGTCGAGGTTTGCTTCCGCTTGGGTCTGAATGAGGCAATCCACTCACCGAAACTGGGTGCCAGAACAATCGCACCATCGAGAGAGTCATCCATGGGATCGCAAGTCTCATGAAAGGCATAGAGGATCGCGCCAAAGTCTGATTCCCTCGTTGAGACAATATAGGAATCTCCATTCCCATTGTCTGCAATAGGGATGGTTCGAGCAGGGAACTGTCTTGTCTCGTATTCGAGCGATCGAATATCCGCTTGAAGTTGTGCCAGCGCATCGCTCGCGTCGTAGAACCCGTCTACCTCGTCGATCCAAGGTGAAGAGCCGGGAAGGTCTATCTCAGCTGGAAGATCAATCTCGCCGTAAGCCCCCGAGTAGAATGACCTGATGTCCTCCGGCAATCGGGCACCCACAATCTTCTCGATCTCTGCAGATGCATCGCTCATCTATGATTCTTCACTTAAATGTTATTCTCACAACCCACTTCGCGAAATCATAACGCAATCTGAGAGTGCGGATTTCCAGCATTGAATCGCTCCAAGCCCCATCCTGTCAAGGCTCCAGCGCTTTTCGACAGCTGATTTAAATCTACGAACAATCAAGTTCATCGCCTGATAGTTTGGTTTGCTTGTCGGGTTCGTCATCACATGACTTACAGATACTCAGCTCTTGTTACGGGCAGGTAAGTTTCTCGCTGCCTGCCCTTGTCCGCGGCTATCGAATGTCCGGGACTTCGGGTCTGCCGAGCCCTCCCATCGCCCAACCAGATCCGATTTCCTCGGTTTTTGCTTGAGCGGGGCTGGCTGGGGCGGGAGGCTTTATCAGATGAAGCTGAGAACTCGATCGATCTGGAGTGCGACTCTTGTGCTGGCGCTGGCGGCGTTGTGCCTGTCTTGTCAGGACCAAAGTGCGGAGGCTCCGGCACAGCGTCCGATCGTGGTCGGGATGGAGATGGCCTACCCGCCGTTCGAAATGCGGGGTCCCGACAACCAGCCGGATGGGATCAGTGTGCGGATGGCGGAGGATCTTGCAGCAGAACTGGGACGTCCGCTTGAGATTCGCGACGTGGAGTGGAGCGGGATCATCCCGGCGCTTCAGACAGGGAAGATCGATCTCATCATTTCTTCAATGACCCGAACCGATGAGCGGGCTCGAGTGATCGCTTTCTCCGATGGTTATGTTACCAATGGTCTCTGCATGCTGGTGGCGAAAGACTCCCCGATTCAGTCAGTCGAGGATCTGGTCCCAGGGAAACACCGCGTCGCGACGAAGCTGGCGACGACGGGTCACCAGTGGGCGCGAGCGGAGATGCCTGAGCTTGAGCTCGTGGTGCTGGATGCGGCGGCGCCCTGTGTGCTTGAGGTGGTTCAGGGAAAGGTCGACGCGTTTATCTATGATCAGATTTCGATCTACCGATTCTGGGAGCAATACTCGGAAGAGACGCGTCCGATCCTGCAGCCGATCCGGGAAGAGACCTGGGCGATCGGGCTGCGTCAGGCGGACAAGGAGTTGCTCGAACAGGTGAATGCCTTTCTCGCGAAGTATCGGCTCAATGGAAATTTCGACCAGCTCGCGGAGCGCTACATGAGCGAAGAGAAAGCAGCTTTTGAGGAGCTTGGCGTTCCCTTTATTTTTCACTGAAGATCGACGCGCTGACCAATCGATTCGGCGATGAAGAACCCGACGCAGCAGCCGCTTTTTTGTCACCTCGTGATTTTCTCGATGGTGCTGATGTTAGGTGGATGCAGTCGGTCGAAGCGCTCAGTGGCCAAGAGCGGCGAACTCAGGAAGCGGATCACGACTTTCCTTTCGGAGGGCGCGACCGTCGCGGAAAGCGCCCCGGATCGCACCGACGAGTCTCTGCTTTCGGAGCCTTTTGCTGAATCCATTTATTTTCATGCGGGCGACCCGCGGTCGAATGCTCTCATTCTGACGCAGGAGCAGCTCGCCGACCTGGCCGGAGAAGCATCGCGAGCCGATGAGGTTGAATACCTCGATCTCCGGGCTTCGGCTGCTTTTCTCGATCATTTTTCGGAGCGCGATGATCCGACGGAGGCAGGAGAGGAGTGGGGTGAACGCTTCAGCAACTGGCTCGAAGCCCGCTATTGGATCGTGGTGCGGACGGCTCGCTACAATCCTCCGATGGTGAGAGGGGGGAGCCTCATTGCGGGTGGATCGATCGCGACGGTGGTGAGCGTCTACGATCGTGAGGAAAAGAAGTGGCGGGGGAGCTTCCTCGCGGTGGGAGTCCCGCCCGAGGACATCCGGGTCGAATCTTCGGCTGGTTCGATTGCTGACTCGATCCGGGCAATCGTCAGCGAATCGCTGCGGCGCCAGTTGCTCCAGCAAATCGACGATAAATTAACCCGGTTGGCCGGGGCTGAAGTCGAGTTCGACGAGACGGTGCCCGTCAAAGCATCATCTGAGGTTGAGCAAAAGTGACACGGCTGTGTCAGAATGGCGCAACAGCTTGTGCTAAAGCGTCACAATGCCCCGGATTGCGACCCTGCCGGGTGAAGCTTCTGAGGCGATTCGAAATATTTAAACCGTTGTATTACAACGAGTTATAATAAATTCGAGGGTGGTTGGCATGCCGAGTGCACCGCCGGACCGCAGATTCAAATTCCCAATCCCAACCCCCTTCTAAACAATGAGCAAGATTCTAGGTATCGATTTAGGAACGACCAATTCCTGCATGGCAATCATGGAAGGCGGCCAGGCCGTCGTCCTCGAAAACGCAGAGGGTGCGCGCACGACCCCGTCTGTGGTTGCCTTTTCAAAGGATGGCGAACGCCTCGTCGGACAGGCCGCGAAACGCCAGGCGGTGACCAACCCTTCCAACACCGTCTTCTCGGCGAAGCGCCTCATTGGACGCAAGTTCGATGAACTGAGCGAAGACGACAAAAAGCTGCCCTACAAAATCGTGAAGGCAGATAATGGCGACGCTCACATTGAAGTCGAAGTTGGCGGGGAGAAGAAGTCCTACAGCCCTCAGGCAATTTCGGCGATGGTGCTGAGCAAGCTCAAAGCAGATGCGGAGTCCCGCCTCGGTGAGACGATCTCTGAGGCAGTGATTACGGTGCCGGCTTACTTCAACGACTCCCAGAGAAACGCGACCAAAGCGGCCGGTGAAATCGCTGGTCTTGACGTCAAGCGAATCGTTAACGAGCCGACTGCGGCCGCGCTGGCCTACGGTCTTGATAAGAAAGGTGAAGAGAAGATTGCGGTTTACGATCTCGGCGGTGGAACCTTCGATATCTCGGTCCTCGAAATCGATGAGGGTTTCTTTGAGGTGCTGGCGACAGACGGCGACACACAGCTGGGTGGCGACGACTGGGACAATGCGATCATTTCCTGGGTCACTGAAGAATTCAAAAAAGACAGCGGTGTCGATCTGAGTGGTCAGCCCGACGCTCTTCAGCGCATCAAAGAGGAAGCCGAGAAGGCCAAAATCGCCCTCTCGTCGTCGCAGAGCTTTGACATCAACCTGCCGTTTATCACCGCGGACCAGACCGGTCCCAAACACATCCAGCTCAGCTTGAGCCGGTCTCAGCTGGAGCAAATGACTGATCATCTGTTTGAGCGGACCAAGGGTCCGGTTCAGGCCTGCCTCAAAGAAGCTGGGACTAGTCCAAGCGACATCGACGAGCTCGTTCTTGTCGGCGGGATGACCCGGATGCCCAAAGTTTTCGAAACGGCTAAGGCGCTTGCTGGCAAGGAGCCTCACCAGGGCGTGAACCCAGACGAGGTCGTCGCAATTGGCGCGGCCGTCCAGGGTGGAGTGCTCTCGAAGGACCCGTCTCTCGGTGACGTCGTGCTGCTTGATGTGACGCCGCTGACGCTCTCGATTGAGACGATGGGGAATGTCGCCACTCCGATGATTGAGCGGAACACCACCATCCCAGCGAAAAAGTCGCAGGTGTTCTCAACCGCGGCCGACAGTCAGCCCTCCGTCGACATTGTCGTCTGTCAGGGCGAGCGGAAGATGGTCGCTGATAACAAAGTGTTAGGGAATTTCCGTCTCGACGGGATCAAGCCCGCGCCACGCGGAGTGCCTCAGATCGAGGTGACCTTCGACATTGATCGGAACGGCATTCTCAATGTTTCGGCAAAGGATAAGGATACCGGGAAAGAGCAAAAGATCTCCATCGAAGGTTCGAGTGGTCTCTCGGATGACGAGATCGAAAAGGCGAAGCGCGAAGCTGAAGAGTTCGCTGAGGCGGACAAGGTCCGGTTCGAGGGCATCGAAGCCCGCAACGTCGCTGACAACCTGGTCTACACGACGAAAAAGCAGCTCGAAGAAAACGGCGAGCAGTTGCCGGATGAGATCAAGTCTGAAATCGAGTCGGCGGTTGCCGATGTCGAGAAGGCTCTCGAAGGCGATACCGTCGATGAAATCAAGTCAGCGACCGACGCGCTTGAAGAAAAATTCCAAGCCATGGCGCAAGCCGCTCAGGCCGCCGCGGGCGGGGCTGGGATGGACCCAGCCGCTGCGGCAGCTGCTGCCGCCGCCGCAGGTGGGGCCGCTCCTGAGAGCGACGATGAAGGCGGGAGCGAGCCGAAGCAGGCTAACGCAACCGTGGTCGACGCCGAGTTTGAAGAAGTCACCGAAGACAAGTAACCTCCCCGCCCCTCCGACTCTCCTGCAGATCGCTCTGCGCGGGAGTCGGCCCCTTTTCGGGAGGCGCCTCAATCACTTTCTAAACCAACAAAAATAGAAACCCAAAACTAACCACAATATGGCTAGCAAACTGACTCCGCTCGGAACGCGCGTCCTCGTGAAGCGCATCGAAGCAGAAGACCAAAAAACAGAGGGCGGAATTTTCCTCCCTGACAACGCAAAAGAAAAGCCGCAGGAAGCAGAGATCCTCGCGCTTGGAAACGGCAAGAAGGAAGACGGCGAAATCGTCGAGTTTTCCGTCAAGGTCGGTGACCAGGTGTTGATCTCCAAGTATGGCGGCACCGAAGTCAAAGTCGACGGCGAAGAGTGTGTCATTCTCAACGAGAGTGACCTCCTCGGTATCCTCGGCTGATCACGCGAAAAGAACCTGTCGGGAATCGATCCATCGAGAGTCCATTCTGCCACCTAACCCTGTTAGGTCTCAGACCCAACCCTATTGAATCAAAGACTTAACCCTGTTGGGTCATTCACCCAACCCTGTTCAGTCTGGCTCCCGACCATTACTCATTTCAAAAAAACAAACATCAGTAAAACAACATGGCTAAACAATTGTCATTCGACGAAGAAGCTCGTCATTCGCTGCTCGCCGGTGTGCGCAAGCTCGCCCAGGCGGTCAAGTCCACGCTGGGACCATCGGGTCGCAACGTGATCCTTGAGAAGAAATTCGGCAGTCCCACCATCACCAAAGACGGTGTCACCGTCGCTAAGGAGATCGAGCTCCCTGATCCCTACGAGAACATGGGTGCTCAGCTCATCAAAGAGGTCTCCTCGAAGACTTCTGATATCGCTGGTGACGGAACGACCACAGCTACCGTGCTCGCTGAGTCGATCTACAGCGAAGGTCTCCGCAACGTCACTGCCGGTGCTAACCCAACCAGCCTCCAGCGAGGAATTCTGAAGGCCTCTGAGGCGCTCGTCGAGCAGCTCCGTGGAATTTCCACCGAGGTGACCGACACCAAAGAGATCGCACAGGTCGCAACCGTTTCAGCTAACTGGGACAACGAGATCGGCGACATCATCGCTGATGCGATGGACAAAGTTGGTAAAGACGGGACCATCACGGTTGAGGAAGCCAAAGGGATCGAAACCACTCTCGACGTTGTCGAGGGTATGCAGTTCGACAAAGGCTACCTCTCTCCCTACATGGTGACCGACACCGAGTCGATGATTGCTGATCTTGAGAACGCACTCATCCTCATCCACGAGAAGAAGATCTCGAACTTAAAGGACATGCTCCCTCTGCTTGAAAAAGTAGCTCAGAGCGGACGTCCTTTCCTGATCATCGCAGAAGACGTCGAGGGCGAAGCTCTCGCGACTCTTGTGGTCAACAAGATCCGCGGCACGCTCAACGTTGCAGCGGTTAAGGCACCTGGCTTTGGCGATCGTCGTAAGGCGATGCTCGAAGACATTGCGATCCTCACTGGCGGACGGGTCATCACCGAAGACCTCGGCATCAAGCTCGAGAATGTCTCGATGGACGACCTTGGCTCAGCCAAGTCGATCAAGATCTCCAAGGAAGAGACCACCATCATCGAAGGTGAAGGCACCAGCGACAACATCAGCGGACGCGTTTCGCAGATTCGTCGTCAGATCGAGGAAACCACCTCCGACTACGACCGCGAGAAGCTCCAAGAGCGTCTTGCCAAACTCGCTGGCGGTGTTGCTGTGATCAACGTCGGTGCTGCTACCGAGACTGAGATGAAAGAGAAAAAGGCTCGTGTTGAAGATGCTCT
>JBCCBR010000152.1:0-7867 GCA_039033935.1 Verrucomicrobiota bacterium | reverse complement strand
GACTCCGTCACCGATTGAGGAGGAGGTCAGTGTCACCGGCGCGAGCGTTGGAGCTGTCCGGTGGATTTCGGAATTGGCACCCCAGGCTGAGGTTCTGCGACTCAAAGCAGGAGGGACTCGGGTGGCAGTGCTGGATCATTTCGGAACGCTCTCGGTGTTTGATCTGGTCTCTGGGAAACTGGTCTGGGATAGAGCCGTCAACCTGGATGCCGCGACTCCTCCTCTTAATCTGCAAAGGTCAAGTGAGGCGACGGCTGGAGAGATACCGATTCCCGGATCGTCAGTTGCGGAGCGAAGCCCTCTTGCGGCGGCGGCAGCGCCGGATCTGATTATGGATCGTTCGACGATCTATCTTGCGGAGGAGGATCGATTGATTGCCCTCAGTGCCTCCGATGGATCAGTCGCCTGGATCGCAAATTTCGAGGGCGAGACCGCACCGGCGGAATCGAGCTGGGCTTCGGGAGCCTTGGCACGGTCGAAACTTGCGATCAACGAGAAAGCAGTCTTTCTCTACCGCCCCGAAGTTGGCGAAGTGCATGGCTTCTCACGGGAGGATGGACGGGAGCTTTGGAGGGTGAGTCTTTCGAGGATTGAAAAGGGAGCCAACGAGGCAGTCGCTCTTGATCTCAACAGCGGGATCGCAGCAGACGAGGGACAAGTGCTGGTCTACGGTCCCGAAGTCGCTCTCCTCGATAGCGATACAGGAGCGTTTCAGTGGGATTTTGATCTTCCTGAGACTGGGTGGGCACCCGTAAAACTCCGCCAGGTGCGCGAGGTGGAATCGATGCAGGAATCGGACTCTTGGTTCGTTGGTCCTCCGCGCATGATCGCGAGTGTTGATCGACCGGGGCGTCTGATTGAATCGACACTCGCGGGTGCTGCTCGAAATCGCTCGGTCGGTAGCTATTTCGAGGCCGATACGGCGGTAGTCGGTCCGGCCGTGTTTTGGAGTGGAGAACGGCAGAAGCAACCGGTCATGGGAAGGCTTGGCGATGGCTACCTGTGGCTTGTGGGAGGAGATCGGGTTCATCGCGTTTCCAAAAGAGTTCCGATCGGGGGTCAGTCTCATACCGCCCGGGGCACGTTTGTCGGACAGGCGGGGGATCATGCCTGGTTCATCGATGGCGATGAGCTTCAGCATATCAATTTTCGGATCGGGCGGACGATAAGGCTTCCGCTCGGTGCCCTTGGCGATGCTCAGGATCTCGCCGCAGTCTTGCAGGGCGAGCAGCTCCTCGTGACTGGGTCAAAGGGCTACGCCACGCTTCATGCTCGCACTGGAGTCGTTGCGCAGAGAGGATCCTGGCCAGCGCGGGTGACCGATTTTCTGACGCGGAGAGGGGTTTCCCGGGACAGTCGAGTCGACACCATCGATCGATTGCCACAGGGTCGGCTTGAGACTCGCTTTGGGGTTCCCCGCTGCCGAGTCGATCACACGACCCTGACAGACGACGCGGTCCTGGTGGTATTTGATAACCGCGTGATCACTGCTTTCTCATCCACGCTGCCCGAAACCGCAGCCGCGCCCTGACTCTTAGCCAATGTCTGCTGCGACTCCGGAATTGACTCAGGACGATTTGTTCGACGCCGACTTTCTCGATCGGCTGCGAGCGCTGTTTCTCCGCTTGCGAAAGCGGAAGCAACTTCGGCGCAAAGGTCTCCAGAATACGCCGGCGACTGGCTTTACCCGAGATTTCAAAGACTTCCGCCACTACACGCCCCGGGACGATTATCGATCGATCGACTGGCGGCTCTATGCTCGACTCGATCGGCTCTTCATCCGGCTCTACGAAGAGATTCAGGAATTTCATGTCCATGTCGTGGTCGATACGAGTGCTTCGATGGCGAGCCCGTTTCCGGAGAAACGGAGCACCGCCTTAAAGGTCGCGGTTGCGCTCTCCTACATGGGCCTGGTTGGGAGCCACCGTGTCAGTCTTTACTCGATGGGAGAGACAATGTCGGAGCCGACCGCTCCTCTCAAAGGGCAGGGTAGCCTGCAGCGAGTCCTCGATTTTGCGACAAATCTGGACTTCGGAGGACTGACCCAGTTGGACGCGAGTTTTTCCAACTTTCAGCCAAGCCGTCGGCGATATGGCATCATCTTTGTGGTCAGCGATCTCTACGGGAATGATCTTGCCGAAGCTGAGAAGGCGGTTCGGCACGCCACTTCCTGGCCCGGCGAAGTCCATTTCATCCAGATCTACCATCCATGGGAGGCGAAGCCGGATCTCGACGGAGAAATCGAGCTGGTCGATGTCGAAACTGCTGAGCGGAGACGACTTTGGTTCACGCCGCGTGACCGCAAGCGCTACGAAGCTCGCTACGAGCGATTTGTGAGCGAGATCGAGGCGGCCTGCCTCGCTCGGCAGATCGATTACCAGCGGTGGCGCACAGACTACCCGTTTGATGAACTTTTCCTCGATCTTCTTTCACGCGGTTCGGCCCTCGCCGGTGGCAGTTAATTTGACCGAATGCAGTTTCTCTACCCCAATCTGCTTTGGTTGCTCCTGCTCGGGCTCATCCCGGTCGTTCTCTACTTGTTCCGGCGAAGATCGAAACAAGTCGAAGTTTCAACCCTGGTTTTTTTCAAATCGCTGGCTCAGGAGCACCAGGAATCGGCCTGGCTCAGGCGATTGAAAAAGATCCTCTCCTTTCTCCTCACCCTGATTGTGATTGGGCTGGTGATACTTTCGCTTGCGAGGTTGGTCGAAATCCGTTCGGGCGACGATCAGCTTCGATCGGTTGTCATTTTGCTGGACCGCTCGGCTTCAATGGCGATGACGGATCAAGAAGGTGAGTCCCGACTGGATGTCGCAAAGCAACGCATTCGCGAGCAGCTCGTGACCCTGCCGGAAGGCATCGAGCTGGAGCTGCTGGTCTACGATCGTCGACCCGAGCTGCTGCAACCGCGGACCACTAAGCGCCGCAAGATTCTCTCGCAGCTCGACTCCGTCGCGGTGCGCCCGATCACAGGTCGTCCTGATCGTGCCTTGAATATGGCTAAAACGCTCGCTGAGCTTGCGCTCCCCGCTGCAATCTGGCATTTCAGCGATGAGGTCGAGTCAGCCGAGGCTGATCTGGTCGATGGGATTGCTCTTCAGCACTTCGCCACTTCAATAGAAGAGGCCACCAATGTCGGAATCACGGCTTTTGATCTCCGCCCCATCCCACTCGAATACGGCCGCTACGAGGTCTACGTCGAGGCGGCCCTAAACAATGCTGCGACCGAGCCGGTCACGACGAAGCTGTTGGTCAGCATTGCAGGCAATCGCAGTCACTATCAGGAAATTGACCTCAATCCGGGGCAGCGCAGTGCAGTCACATTCGAGGTCTCCGGCTCGATCGATCAGGTCATGGAAATCGAGCTGCAGTCACAAGCTGACCGTTTCGGCTGGGATGATCGGGTCACGGTGCCGTTGCCCGAGCCGCGGAGTGTTGTCGTCGCCTGGATCCGTGAAGATGACGGTGAGGATCCTTTCACCCGGCTCGCTTTGACGTCAATCCAGGAAACGGGTCGTCTGGAACTCTTGCGTGGAGCGCCAGAGGCTTGGCCTCTCTCTGAGTCGGTCGACGCCGTGATTTTTGATGGTTGGTTACCTGAGGAATGGCCCGGAGATTTGCCTGCCATCGTTCTCAATCCGCCGGGTTCGGTTGGCCCCATCATCGCGCAGCAACTCAGCGATGCGGTGCCTCACGATTCGATCCGGGCGATCGAGCCAGATCACCCGGTCTTGTTCCGCGTCAATACTTCTCGGCTTGCTCTGACCCAGACCGCGATTCTCGACCCGCGAGGTTCTCTCGATCCACTCTGGATGGTGGGCAACGAACCGGTTCTCGCGGCAGGCGAGGTTGATGGTCAGAGGCTCGTCGTGATGGGATTTTCGGCGGGCCGCTCCGATCGCCTTCCACTCACGGCCAGTTACCCTCTCTTGATAGGCAATGCGGTGCTCTGGGCGGTAGAGGAAGTTGCTGCTGGCAGAAAAGCAGCGCTTTTGCGGACCGGAGAGATTCTGAAAATTGAAAGCGATACTATTCGCTGGCGTCAGTGGGATGGCCGTGAGGTTCGTGAGCAGGTGGTGCCAGTGCCCTCGAGTCGAGTTGAGCTCGATCGGGTCGGGATCTGGGAGACCGAACAGGGCCGTTTCGGGGGGGCTCATCTCCTATCGGTCGCGGAGTCGGATATCCCGGTTCTCCCGAGTGGAAGTGATGTCGCAAGCGTCGAAACACGATCGAATTGGCAGCGATTCGTTGGTCACTTAATCTGGTGGCTGCTGGGTGTCGGAGTGATCTTGTTACTCCTCGAAAGCTGGCTGTTCCACCGGCATGCCGTTTACTAGTCGCTGAATATGGATTGGCTTTTCCCGCAAGTTCTCTGGTTGATCATCCCGGCGCTGTTGCTCCTGATCTGGTTCGATGCGCGCTCGACTCATCCGATGAGTGCAGCGAGGCGGAGACTGCTGTTGATCTTGCGAGCGTTGGGTGTGCTGTTGCTGCTCCTCGCGCTGGCATCGCCCGCCCGGCAAGTGCTTTCGGACTCTCAGGCGGTCATCCTCGCACTCGATTACTCCCAGAGTCTGGGCGAAGAGGGAAGCGCGCGAGTCGCAGCAGCAGCTGACTTTCTCGAAGAGCGGCTCGACAGCGTCAACTCCCTTGGTAAAGTTGCTTTAGGTGCTGAGCCCCGCCTCCTCAAAGATCCGATCGGTCCTCAGGCCGAGGACAACCCGATCCAGCAACGGCTCAGCCTAATGGAGTCTATCGGCGGTTCGACCCGTCTCGATCGGGGATTGGAGTTGGCCCGGGGGTTGTTCCCGGCCGGAGCGGCCCGGCACGTCATTCTTCTCAGTGACGGGCTTGAAACGGAAGGATCGCTTCGCCGCGCCGCAGAAGAGGCGGCGCTTTCGGGTATCCGCATTCACACCCTCGGGATGGCTGGGGACGTTCGGCCCGATGTGCGGATCAATCGGCTGACCAGCTCCCGCTCCCGACTCGATGAAGGGGCGAGCCTCGCGCTCACCGCTGAGGTGTCTGGCTCGCTTTCTGGCGCGGCTCGGCTTCGCTTGTTCGAAAACGGAGTCGAGGTCGATGCGGCCGATCTTGACGTCGTTGCGGGTGAGACCACTCAGCATATTTTTGAGCGGACTCCCTCGCAGAGAAACCTCTACAATTACCGAGTCGTGATTGAAGGTTTCGAGGGCCGAGACGCGATTCCTGCGAACAACGAGGCGCTCGCTATAGTCGACGTCCGCGGAAAGCCGCTCTGGCTCTACATTGAGGGAGAAGAAGGGCAGGGCAGATACCTGGTTTCAGCGATGGAGCGCGAAGGCATTCGCCTCGACTTGCGCGGCCCAAGTGGTGTTCCCGATTCACTGCGAGACCTCGCCGGCTTCGACGGGGTGATCCTATCGGATGTCCCGGCTCATGCTCTCGGGGAGTCAAAGATGACGGTGATTCGCGACTACGTCGAGCGCCTCGGCGGAGGATTTGTGATGACTGGTGGTGTTAACTCCTTCGGCGTTGGGGGTTATTACCGCACGCCGATTGAAGAGGTGCTGCCAGTAAAACTGAAAGCGCCTGATCAGGAGGAGCAGCAGTCATCGGCACTTGCTCTGGTGATTGATCGCTCTGGCTCAATGGCGGGGCAGAAGCTCGATATCTGTAAGTCTGCCGCGATTGCCACGGCTGAGCTTCTCACCAGTCGGGACTACATCGGTGTCTATGCATTCGATTCGCAAGTTCACGAAGTGGTCACCATGACGAAAGTCACCTCGACCAGTGCGATCGCTAATCAAATCTCACTGCTTGGTTCTGGCGGAGGCACTAACATTTATCCGGGGATGGAGCGAGCTCGCGAGCAACTCAACAGTGTCAAAGCCAAGATTCGCCACATGATCGTTCTGACCGATGGACAAACTTCCGGTCAGGGCTATCAGGCGCTTGCCTCACAGTGCAACGCCGAGGGCATCACGATCTCCACTGTCGCGGTCGGCTCAGGTGCTCAAGTCGGCTTGCTGCAGGCGATTGCAGCAGCCGGTGGTGGGCAGAGCTATATCACGATGGATCCATCCGCGATCACCCGTATTTTCACCCAGGATACTCTCGTCCACACTGGCCGGATGATTCGGGAAGAGGCTTTTGCTCCGGAGTTTGCCGAGTCGCACCCGATGTTGAAAGACTGGGATCCCGATCTTGCCCCACCGCTGCTCGGCTATGTCAAAACCAATCGGAAAGCGACCGCTCAGATTCCCCTGGTGACCGATCAGGAAGATCCGCTCCTTGCTCACTGGCGTTTCGGGTTGGGTAAAGTGACTGCCTTCACTTCCGATGTGAAGAGTCGCTGGGCGGCGCTCTGGGTTCAGGACTGGGATGGCTACAGTCGTCTCTGGTCGCAGATCCTGCGGGAAACGGCGCGGGCACCTGAGGGCCTCAATATCGATTTGCGGTTAACCGACGAAGGTGAGGACATCGTGCTCGCGGTCGATCTCGCGGAGGATGCCGGCACCCGCCGCAACGGGGCTGAAGTGACTGCCGACATTTTTCATGTCCCATCTCACTCGCTCGGCTCGAGCATGCTGGAAGTCGCCAGTCTCTCCCTCGGGCAGACTGGACCGGGATGGTATGAAACCGCTTTTCAGCCACGCGACCCGGGGGTCTACCTGGTACGGGCACGCGCTGGTGCGGCAGTGGTTTCAGCCGGGCATGTCCATCAACCATCGACGGAAGTTGCCCTCGGGCAGATCGACGAAACGCTGCTCCGCGAAGTCGCAGAAATTACGGGAGGGACCTATCTTGAAAACCCGGAGGATGAACTGACCCTCGATGGACGCGCCGTCGAGCGCTACGAAGAATGGTGGCCATTCTTACTGATCGCCTTTCTTGGTGTATTTCTCATCGATCTGCTCGTCCGCCGTTGGGAAAACGCGCTTGGCGTAATCGATCAGCTGCTTTCGCGTTGAGGTATTGCAGTAAGTACGAAACTAGATCGCGGTGGCTCCGAAGTTAGCGCCTCGATCTTTACAATGAGAAGCACGAGAAAGGCTTTACAGATTTCGAAAGACGCGTTCCTTGGTGACCGTTTTCGAAGCTGTTGCCTCTAATGAATGCTCGCGTCCTTTTCCTTTGCACCGGCAATGTCTGCCGCAGCCCGATGGCTGAGGGGATGTTCCGGGACCTGGTGGCGCGCTCAGGAAAAGAGGGCATCGAGGTCGCCTCAGCTGGCTTGAGTGCGATGGAGGGTCTCGACCCGAGCGAAAATTCTATCAAAGCGATGGGCGAGGAGACCGTCGATATCTCTCATCAGCGAAGTCAGCAGCTGACGCCGGAAATGGTGGAGGGGGCGACCCACATTTTTGGGATGGGGATTGGTCATGTCGAGGCGATCCGATCTTACTTTCCGGAGGCCAGCGAAAAGACCTTCGTGCTGCGGGAGCTGATCGTCGACGAGGGACTCGATCTCGAGGTCCCGGACCCCATTGGGGGCGATCTCGACGAGTATCGCATTACCCGAAATCTGATCAAAGAGGCGATGCCATCGATTCTCAGTCTCGTCACAGCAGAGGATCCGACCCTGTGATGATCGGGAGAAAAGCCAAGGGTTTAGCAATTCCCCGGTTTTTTTCTTAAAAGTGCGTGCAAGCTCTCTGTTTTTGCACGAAAAACGAAATCGTCATGGATTGGTATTACGCTGACTAGTCTGGGAATAAGGTATCAACAACGGAAAATCAGCTGGCCGAGCTCTGTGCTTCGGGCCGGGTGAAGCCGGGTATTCTGGTGTGGAATGAGACGTTGTCTGATTGGAAGCCAGCCAATCAGGTGCGGCCCGATTGGTTTCGAGGCGTTCAGAGCGCTCAAGATTCAAATCCTGTGAATT
>JBCCBR010000151.1:0-7897 GCA_039033935.1 Verrucomicrobiota bacterium | reverse complement strand
TCTACCCCGACACCTGTGTGGCAGACCCGCTACACACTCGGGCCGGGCGACGTGCTCGACATCAGCATGTATGACCGCCCCGACCTGAAACGGGAGAACGTCCGGATCGGTCCAGACGGGACCCTGAGCTACCTCCAAGCGGTCGCTGTGCAGGCCAACGGCCTTAACCTCGATCAGTTTCGACGGCGATTGGAACACGCGCTCGGGGAATATCACGTCAATCCAAAGATCATCATCAGCCCGGCCCAGATCGGGAGTAAATCATTCGCCATCATCGGCCGCGTTCAGGAACCCGGCAATTACACGCTCGACCGGCCTACCACCATTCTTGAGGCGGTCGCTCTTGCTCAGGGCGTGCAGGTCGGCTCAGTCAGGGGCTCGGCTTTTGAGCTGGCTGATTTCGACCGTTCCTTCATCGCCCGGAAAGGCCGCAAACTGGGAGTCGATCTGAGCCGCCTCTACTACCAGGGTGATCTCTCTCAAAATGCGTTTCTGGAGCCGAACGATTACGTCTACATCGCATCGAACATCGAAAACGAGATCTACGTCCTCGGGGCGGTCAACAACCCCGGGCGATTCCAGACCCCCCAGAAACTCACCCTACTCCGCGCTATTGGCGAGGCTGGTGGCTTTCAGGACAAAGCCTTTCGCATGCGCGTGCTCCTGATCCGCGGGAGCATCCACAATCCGGAGACCCTCATTGTTAACACCAGAGGGATCCTCAAGGGAGAGCAGCCCGACATCGACCTCCAGAATGGCGATATTGTTTACATCAATCTCCGGCCCTTTGAAATGGTCGAACGCGTGCTCGACAGCGCCCTCGTCACCTACGTGCAGACCATCACCGCGCAGGCGACCAACACCAACTTCACGCCGTTCTCCCTCCGCTGATCGGCAAACCGGTATCCGCTATGTCTCTGTCGCCAAACTTGATCATCGGGACCGCCTTCCTCGCGCTCGCGCTCAATAGCTGCGAGACGGTTTCCCTTCCGCTTCTCGGAGGCGGTGATTCCAGCGGTGACCCGATCGTCGAGGCTTCGCCGGTCGGAAGCAGCAGCATTGCCACAAGTAGTGAGGACACTGGAACGATGGCTGATGGTAGCAGCCTCGCCCAGCCAGACTTCCAGAAGGTCGCGATGGAGAAAAAACTCGACCGCTCTCTGCTCAGTAAGCCCAGTGGTGAGTATCGAGTGGGCCCGGGCGATTTGCTGGACATCGAGGTCGCGGAGGACGATTCGACTCGCGCTCAGGTTCGGGTGATGCCAGACGGGATGCTGCACTACAACGTCGCGGAAGGCATCCAAGTGAGAGGGCGCAGCACCCGCGAAATCTCGAAGCAGCTCTCTTTTCTTCTCAAAGAAGACTACATCAATCCAATCGTGACCGTTAACGTCGAGGAGGCCGACAGCCAGCGTTTCTATCTGCTCGGGCAGGTTAAAAAGCCGGGTGTTTACCCAATTCAGAAGCCCACCACTCTGATTGGTGCGATCTCCCAGGGCGGGGGCCTCCTCTCAAACCGGAACGGAGTCGACGTCACCAACCCCGAGTCGGCGGATCTTCGTCGCGCTTCCCTGATCCGACATGGCGAGATCATCCCGGTCGATTTTCACCGCCTGATTAAGGAGGGCGATCTCGGGCAAAACGTCTACATCCAGCCCGGCGACTACATCTTTATCCCGTCACTGGTGAAGCGCAGTGTCTACGTCCTCGGCGAGGTCGCTCGGCCTGGCCCGGTCTTTTATGAGGAGGGTGCCACCGTCCTCTCGTGCGTCGCAGCTGCCGGAGGAGCTAAGCCCAACGCCCACATCAACAAAGCGCTCATTCTCCGGGGAAGTCATCACGATCCCGATGTCGCAGTCGTCAATCTGCGCGCTATCATGAAAGGTTGGGACCCCGATCTCATGCTCGCCGGGGGCGACATCATCTGGGTGCCGAAAACTGCCTGGACCACCCTCGCTCGCTACACCGAAGGCGTCCTCACCACCGCTGCGCAAGCGGTCGCTGTCCAGGAGGGTCTCGGCGTCCTCGGCACGGTCGGCTCAGCCGGGATTACCATCACTGCTGGTGGGAATTGAACAGCGCGAGAGGATCTGCAGTCGGCCATGAGACTGTTGAAATCCGTAATCCTTTGTGGAGCGGATCGTCCGATTCGCTCGACGCCTGACCGATTCCTTCTCCCTTTTGGCCTCCTACATCCAGTCCATCGGCACCGCCCTGCCGAAGCATCGGCATCGACAGAGCGACTTGTCGGAGCATTTCCAGGCCGGTTTCGATTCGCCCACCACGAAGCGTTTGATCCGGGCCGCCTTTGGCAAGTCAGGAATCGAACACCGTTTCTCCGTTCTCCCAGAATTCACAGGAGGACCGCTCTACGATGATTCGGGTTATGCCCCAACAGACTCTCGGATGCGCTACTACGAGCGGGAGGCCCCGGCGCTAGCTCTTTCGGCGGCAACGTCTGCTTTTGATAGGGTAGAGATCGATCCTTCAGAAATATCTCATCTCGTGGTGGTTTCCTGCACCGGTTTTACCAATCCAGGAATCGATCTCGACTTAGTTCGAGAACTCGGACTCGATAACTCCGTCGAGCGATACCTGATCGGTTTTATGGGGTGTTACGGAGCATTCCCAGCACTGCGGATGGCAGACCAATTCTGCCGAGCCGATCCTCAAAGCAAGGTGCTGATCGTTTGCGTTGAGCTCTGCACGCTCCACATGCAGATGAAAGATCACGCCGATGCGATTCTTGGGAATGCCGTCTTTGGCGACGGTGCTGGTGCCGCTCTGGTAACTGCCGATCAGCCGGATCAATCAGCTTTCAAGCTGGACTGGTTCCGCAGCACGACCTTGCCGGAAGGAGCCAGTGAGATGGCCTGGTCAATCGGGAACGAGGGCTTCGACCTGGTGCTCTCCAGTTACGTCCCAAAACTGATCGAGTCACACATCTCCGAGATCCTTGCCCAAAGCGGATTCAGACCCGGCGAGATCGATGAATGGGCGGTCCACCCGGGTGGGCGAGCGATACTCGATCGTTTCGAGGCGGCGACCTCTCTCCCTTCCGGCAGCCTCCGCGCCTCTCGTAATGTGCTCTCCGCTGTGGGTAACCTCAGCAGCTCGACTATTCTCTTCGTGTTGCAGGAATTGCTCAGAGACGCCGGTGCCGGAGATACCATCGGGGCCGTCGCTTTTGGCCCCGGCCTCAGCATCGAGACCGCAGCACTCACCGCGACCGGCTCAGTCTCCGTCGATCAGGCGGCCAAGACCACCGAGGACACTCCCCTCGCCTTGTGAGCTGCCACCAGCTTTCGGCGCGTGTGCAATGATTCGATCGGCCAGTCGACTGAAGGGCAGGCTCTGCAGCCAGACTTTCCCGTGGCCCGTGAGCGTCGCGAGGAAGAGCCCTTCTCCACCAAAAAACATCGATTTCAGGTTCCCGGCCCGCTGGATATCGTACTGCACCCCCGGAGAAAACGCGACGAGACACCCGGTATCGACCCGAAGTGTCTCTCCGTTGAGCTCTCGCTCAACGATCGTTCCCCCGGCGTGGACAAAAGCTTTCCCGTCTCCTTTCAGTTTTTGCAGGATGAAACCCTCACCGCCGAAAAATCCCGCGCCGAGCCGCTTGTTGAAAGCAATCGTGACCTGGGTCCCCATCGCCGCGCAGAGAAACGCATCTTTCTGACAAGTAATCTCGCCACCAATTTGAGTCAGGTCGATCGGGATTATTTTTCCCGGAAAAGGAGCTGCAAAGGCAACTCGGCGCTTCCCTGAGTTCCCCGCATGGGTGAAGTGAGTCATGAAAATGCTTTCCCCGGTGAGGGCACGCTTCCCGACCGCGAGTAGTTTCCCCATGACTCCGGAGTCGGCCTGACTGCCATCACCCATCTTCGCCTGGAAAGTGATATCCTGCTCCACGTAGTTCATCGCTCCGGCCTCAGCGATGACTGTCTCTCCCGGATCGAGCTCGACCTCGACGATCTGCATGTCGTCCCCGAAAATTTCATAATCAATCTCATGCGATTGCTGGCCCATCGGGGGAGCACTGCTCGGCGGCGCTGCGGCCGGGACTGGGGGCGGTCCCCCGCTGCTCGCCGCGAAGAGTTGGGGCAGCGCCTCCCCTGCAGTTGACCATGCAAGCATGCCACTCGACCAGACCGGAGTCTGCGGAGTGAGAGTCCCGCTTGCAACCAGGCTCGGGAGATCTCCCTCGGGTGCTTGAAATTGTTCTTTGTTAGCGTTCGCGTAGTGCCAGGTAGTCATGGTTTGATTGGACGATTGTCTGAGCAAGATATGATTATCCAAACAATCAACTGAGAGTCCAGTCCAGATGAAACCAAGCGGATCGGCGAACCGAGTCGGCGTTTCCAATTATTGGCTCTCACTAGCGGAATTTCGCGGAATAGAACAGACTCTCGACTTTCGAGATCATTGATTTCCTCTTGAGAGTGGGACGCGACTCAGCGTAGATTTCCAATCATGAGCACTGAAAGCGATCGGGACAACCTACGACATGGCTACAGCTTGTGGGCTGCGGCCGACCCTGCCGGCGTCGAATTTTTCCTCGGCATGGTCTCCGACCAGGTCGATTGGGGTTCACTTGGCGAAGGAAGGCTTGGGATGGAGTTTTCCCAGCGCCGTAGCGGTAGGGAAGAAGTGTTAGGCTATTTTCAGGACATCGCCGCAAACTGGGAACTGGTCAGCTATCAGGTCCATGAAATCGTGTCCGAGGGCGATCGACATGTTGCGATCTGCGAATGCGCCTGGAAGCACCGGGCCACTGGAAAAGTCGTCGAAACGCCAAAGGTCGATACTTACAAAATGAAAGACGGAAAGATCGTCGAGTTCCGGGAATACTACGACACCGCCAAAACCGTCGCAGCGGCGCTCTGACCGCAGTCCGATTTCACGATTGAATCCGGCAGCAAATTCGAGAACACTCCCACTCGATGCCCTCGCCCGTTAGCCGAGCACTTTTCGCCACTGCCCTTGTCGGACTTCTTCCACTGGTCGGCTGCGAGCGCGAGTCAGTGGTCGATCGAGCGACTCGGGAGAAAATCCTTCGCCTCGGTAACGGCGGCGAGCCCAAAGCGCTCGATCCGCATCTCGTCGCAGCAGTAGGAGATTCTAATATCCTGCGAGCACTCTACGAGGGGCTCGTGACCTACCATCCGAGCGACGACACTCTCCACGAACCTGGAGTCGCGGAACGGTGGGAGGCCAACGAAGACTCGACCGAGTGGCGCTTTTACCTGCGGCGCGATGCCAAATGGTCGAACGGTGATCCTGTTACCGCGCACGACTTCGTCTATGCCTTCAACCGCATTCTCCACCCGGAGATGGCCGCGCCCTACGCTTCGATGCTCTTCCTGCTTCAGAACGGGGAAGCCTTCAACAAAGGGGAGATCGACTCTTTCGAAAAGGTCGGGGTCAAAGCGGAGACAGACTATCTCTTGGTTTGTCGACTGACCAATCCAGCACCCTACTTTCCCGACGTCGTCAAACACACCACTTGGTATCCAGTGCACCGCCCCACGATCGAGTCTTTCGGAGAGATGACGGAGCACTTCACTCCGTGGCAGAAGCCGGGAAATCACGTCTCCAATGGTGCCTTCCAGCTCGAGGCGTGGGAACTAAACGCCTACGTCAAGGTGCGGCGTAACCCGCACTACTGGGACGCGGAAACCGTCCAGCTCAATGGTATCGATTACTTTCCGATCGATAACACTTTTACGGAAGAGAAAGCCTTCCGAAATGGACTCCTTCACTACACTTACATCATGCCCGAGAATCTCATCGAGCGCTATCGTGAGATGGAGAACTCACCCCTGCGAATCGAGACTTACGCAGGTTCCTACTTTTATCGCTGCAACACCACCGTCGCGCCAACAAACAATGTCCACTTCCGTAAGGCCCTTTCCTACGCAATCAATCAACAGACCATCGTCGAGTTTGTCACGCGAGGCGGGCAGCAGCCAGCCTACGGATTTACCCCGGCATCGGAGGGCGGCTACAAGCCTCCCGTGGTGACCGGCTACGATCCCGAAAAAGCCCGCGAACATCTTCGCCTCGCTGGCTACGCGGATGGGTCCGAAGTGCCGCCTTTCACTGTCCGGATCAATACATCCGAGGCGCACAAGTCCATCGCTGTCGCAATTCAGGATATGTGGCAGCGCGAACTTGGTATAAAGGAAGTCTCGATCGCGAACCAGGAATGGAAAGTCTACCAGCAAACCATTCGCGATCTTAACTACGAGGTCGCCCGCTCCGGCTGGATCGGCGACTACGTTGACCCCACTACTTTCTTGAATCTCTTTCAGTCGAATGACACCAACAATCAGACGGGCTGGGCGAATCCGGAATATGATCGTCTCCTCAAAGAAAGCACCCAGATCAGCGATACCGAAGCCCGCTATCGAAAACTGCAGGAAGCTGAGGCAGTGCTCCTCGACGAACTACCTATTCTTCCGATCTACTGGTACACCCGGGTCTACCTTCTCCATCCCGATGTCCAGAATTGGAATCCCCTCTTGCTGGACAACCACCCCTTCAAGCACATCGATCTGGTTGCCTCCGGGAATCGCCAGTCGATCCAGCTGCCCGAGTGAATGGAGACCGTGCGCTACATCGTCTCACGCTTTTTGCAGTCGCTCTTCGCGCTCTGGGTGATCCTGACGATTACCTTTTTTCTGATTCGTCTCGCTCCGGGTGGCCCCTTTGATGAAGAGCGTGCCATCCCGGAGCACCTCGTCGAGCAGATGGAGAAAAAATACGGGCTCGATCGGTCACTACCAGTCCAGTATGCGCTCTACTTTGGGCGTCTCTTGCAAGGGGACCTCGGGCCTTCGTTTGGAAATAAGGGTTTCACCGTCAATGAGATCATCGCCTCCGGCTTCCCCATCTCCCTGCTGCTGGGGGCATGCGGTCTTCTCATCGCGCTTTCCATTGGCATCAGCGTCGGTGTCTTCGCGGCTGCGAAGCGCAACACCTGGGTCGATTACTTGCTAATGTCGATCGCTACTATCGGGATCTGCCTACCCACTTTCGTGATCGCTCCACTCCTCGGCGAGTATTTTGCGATTCAGTTAGGGTGGTTTGATGTGGCACTATGGGACGGCAGCAGCGCGTGGGTCCTCGGGGCTCTCACCCTCGGCCTTTACTACTCTGCCTACATTGCCCGCCTCACCCGTAGTTCGATGCTCGACGTGCTGTCGCAGGATTTCATCCGCACCGCTCGGGCGAAAGGTGCTTCCCCCCTCTCGGTGCTTTTCAAACACGCCTTTCGAGGGGGCGTTACCCCGGTCGTTTCTTATCTCGGCCCGGCTCTGGCAGGCCTCATTGCCGGCTCGTTTGTGGTTGAAACAATCTTTGCGATCCCCGGGCTGGGACAACATTTCATCAAGGCAGCAAGCAATCGCGATTACTGGCTTGTGCTTGGAACTGTCAGTGTCTACGCCGTGTTGATTCTGACGATGAACTTTCTGGTCGACGTGATGCAAGCATGGCTCGATCCCCGCACCCGCGCTCGCGACTAACCCATGATCCACCTGACCTCCAGCGACGACCAAGCGGTCATCGAACAGGGCACCTCACTCGGTCGGGATGCGTGGCTTCGTCTCAAGAAAAATTATCTCGCGATGGCGAGCCTTTGGTTCTTCATCGCCATCTCTGCGATCTGCTTTCTGCTGCCCCTCTGGCCAGGACTGCCCGATCCGAATGCGACCTATCCAGCTCTGCAGTCGCTCCCTCCTTTTACTGAAGCTCAGGCTGAAGATAAAACAGCGCCGGACGGAGTGCGTGATCTCTACTTTGTACTCGGCAGTGATCAACTGGGACGCGACCTGCTTTCACGAATTATCTATGGAGGGCGAATCTCTCTGTTAGTTGGGATTGTCGCGAC
>JBCCBR010000150.1:0-7898 GCA_039033935.1 Verrucomicrobiota bacterium | reverse complement strand
TGCTTCGCTTGGGTTGGCCACCAGCGCGTCGATAGCAACATCCAATGCCATAGCAGTGGTGTGCGAGTCGGTGTAAGCGGCCAGCGCGATATCGGCATAGGTGTCGAGCACCGCTGATGGCGTGGTGTCCATGGCCAAGGCCGGCGAGGCCATAACGGCCAGCGCGCTTCCGCTGTGCCATAGGCCAACAATTCTGCGGCTCCCTGCATCACCGGCGATGTCACAAAACGCACCCCGACGACAGCGTCAGCTCCGAGCGACTTGGCTTCGGCAACCATTCGGTCGAGTGACTGCTCGCGACTTTCTGCGAGCATTTTGGTGTATTCAGAAATCTCGCCTCCAACGATTGTCTTGAGACTCGCAACGATGTCGTTTCCGATATGCCGAGCCCGGATCGTGTTGCCCCGGACCAGGCCAAGCGTTTCGGTGATCTTGTAACCGGGAGGATTTTCAAGCGTGTAAATTTCCATCGAGTAAAAAGTTAGACTGTGGTTAGAGCTTCACATTCTTATCGTAGTGATCGTCCTCCTTGTTCCCAAGGCGATCTTTGAGAATCCAGCCAAACAAAAAGGCGAATCCAAACAGGATGACAAGGCCGATTAAGCCCCAGGGCATTAACTCAAGCATCCCAGCAATTAGGACACCGACGTAACCAAGAACAATAAAACCAAAAAGGACGGCAGCGAATTTACTCATTAGGAAGAGATCCTAGCTCGCATCCGAGGATGGAAAAATACAATTGGGGGAGTTTTTTGTAATCAGTCGGCCAGCGCTGGTTCTCCCAAGGAAAATGGTGTGCCAACAATCCTGAACCAGACCACTCGGGCAGCGGGCGCATCGAGGCACCTCTCAATTCCTCCTTTCGCTCCCCGCCACCGAGCGACTTCCGGGCTTTCGGTCAACCACAGCCGACTTGGTTGACGTCGATCGCCTCTGAGAGCATCTTCCAGGATGGGCGCAGCTGAGAGATACGAGTTTTTCTCCGAGCAGAATTACCTCCGCCTGGAGGAATCATCCGACGTCAAGCACGAGTATCGCGAGGGAGTCATCTACGCGATGGCCGGGGCGAAAAACAGCCACAACCGGATTGCCGGGAACGGTTTCGCAAGCCTGCATTCGAAACTGAAAGGCAAGTCATGCCAGCCTTTTACCTCGGATACCAAAGTTCGCATTACCAGAATCTCCGGGGTGACTCACTACTACCCAGACTTCCTTGTGGTCTGCGAAGAGAACCCGCCGGATGACACTTTCCAGGAAAAACCCGTTGTCATCGCAGAGGTCGTTTCAAGTAGCACTCGCCGTATCGACGAAGGAGAAAAGCTTGATGCCTACCTCACGATTCCAAGTCTCATGGTCTATCTGCTGGTCGAGCAGGATGAACCGGCCGTTGTCGTCCATCGACGTGGTGAACGCGGATTCACTCGCGAGCTCCACACCGGGCTAGTTGCCACGATTCCTCTCCCAGAAATCGATGCCGAGCTAGCTCTCGCCGATTTGTATGATGGGGTTGTTTTTGGTTCTGCCGAGTGACGAGGCCTTGAATAACTTCACTCAAGGGCCTCGACCCGAATTGGCTTCCATCGCAGCCATCGCGTGGATCTGACTGCTCGGACCGTGAATAAACCTACATACTATCTCCAGGAAACACTCTGACGCGGCCCTCCTCATCATGAACCAGCTTCCCCAAGCCCACCGGGTGATTTTTCTGGCGATCGTTTTCCAGTTCACCTCTCAGCTTTCCGGTGAGGAGCCGGACGGATCTGGACGGGCTGATCCGGGCTCGTTTCTGGGGATCAATTGCGGGAAATCGGGAGCTCATGATGAGAAACAGGGCATCCCGCAATTCTTCCTTCGACGCAACATCGCGACTCTCAATCTCGCTGCCGAGCTAGGGCTTGGCTGGGCCCGGTGTGGAGGCGGGCCGGAGCAGTGGTATGAGGGAGGGAAGCCAACTCCACAAAACTTCGACCTCGTGGTCGATCATGCCAACTCTGTCGGGATCGAGGTCTACCTCTTCATCGAATACCGAGGCGATATTAATCAAGAGGCAATCACTGACTTTGACTGGGAATCAGTCGGGCGTGCTTTCGCGACTCATTTTGGAAATCGGGTCGCCTGCTATGGTATGCTCAACGAGGTTGATCATGTCGCTTCACCGCATCTACCTGGAGAAATCGCGACTGCGGTCGAGGCTTTTTCGACAGGGGTGAAGTCGATCGATGCGTCATACCTCGTCGCCTCGCCATCGATCGGTGGCACGCCAATGGACATGGAGAGAGCTGACGATTTCCTCCGGGCCCTGACGCCCCTCTATCGCTCGGGAGCACTCGACGTGCTCAATCTGCACAGTTATCACGACTCGCGACCACGCAAGCCACACTTTTCTAACATCGACACAAGCAGTGAATGGGCTCCGACCCGAAATTTTCTGCGAGCCAAAGAAGTTGCCGGAATCATTCGTCCAATTCGATTTGCGGCGGGCGAATTCAACTACCGCAATTGGGATGGGTCGGATGCGGATCGTGCGTCAGGCTTTCTTACCGCGCTGTGGGACCAGCTCATGGTGGTTCACTCGCGTGAGAGCCCAGAGCGGGTTGGGCTCTTTTCGATTCCTTACAATATCCCGGATGCCCGCGCTAATCGGGAAACGACCATGTCGGAGCGGTTCGACTGGGAGGCGGACGGATCGTTCATCTGGGAGCCAAACGAGAAAGGGCGCGTCCTGCGCGATTCGATCAAGGCGACAGAAGGGGCCGAGTTCATCCTTTGCGACCCTCTTGAAAAAGGAATCGCGATTTTGCAGGCGGACGATCGAAAGATCTGGGTCTGGCACAATCGACCTGCCTTTTCCTCGATCGCCGGGAAAACGACGATCACGATTTCCGGGATACCTGCTGATGCCGAGCAGCTTCTGCTGATTACCCACGCGACCTCTATCGAACAGCCTGCTGAGACCTTTTCTCTTGGAAACCAATCCGAGATCGAGCTTGTCACAGCAGACCTGCCGGGAGATCAAACCCTGCGCTTTATCTGCCACAGCACTGCCGACGCGAAGACCGGCTCAATAGACTGATCTAATCGCGGTCACGCTGAACCGATGCGCAAGGCAGCCTTTGAATAAAGTTGACCTGCTCTGGGCAACTCGGACATCTATACTCTTATGAAATGCTCCATCGCCGCATCGCTTGCACTGCTCCTGCAAGTCACCAATCTCACCGCCGAGGTCGAATACGACATCGTGATCTACGGAGGCACCAGCGCCGGTCTTGTCGCTGGTTTTCAGGCATTGGAAATGGGGAAGAGCGTTATCGTGATCGAGCCGACTCAGCGAATTGGCGGACTGACCACCGGCGGGCTCGGTCAGACCGACATCGGGAATAAGCAAGTCATCGACGGACTCTCCCGTGAATTTTACCGTCGTGTCGCAGCCCATTACGCGAAGGAAGGCTCGTGGAACTGGCAGGAACGATCCGACTATCGCAGTGGTGGTCAGTCAAAAACGGCGGCGGGCGAGGACACAATGTGGACCTTTGAGCCGAGCGCAGCGCTTCAGATTTTTGAAGATTGGATTGAGGAAACCGGTCTTGAGATCGCCTTTGGACAACGACTCGATCGGGAGCAAGGCGTGACAAAAGATGGCGCGGAGATCCTTTCGATCACCATGGAAACCGGCGAAACTTATCGTGGAAAGGTCTTCCTCGATACCACCTACGAGGGCGACCTTTTCGCCGCGAGCGGGGTGAGCTACACAGTCGGTCGAGAGTCGAATTCCCTCTACGGAGAGACCCTCAACGGAGTTCAAACCAGGAACGCGAAGTCTCACAACTTCGTTCACGGAGTCGATCCCTGGAAAACTCCCGGTGATCCTGAGAGCGGGCCGCTCCCCTTTATTGATCTCGATGGCCCGGGAGAGGAAGGCGAAGGTGATCATCGGGTCCAGGCTTACTGCTTTCGGATGTGTCTGACCGATCATCCTGAAAACCGGATCCCCTTCGCGAAGCCTGCTGACTATGAGGAAATTTGCTACGAGCTTCTCTTCCGCGACTTCGAAGCAGGGGCAGACCGGATACCGTGGATCAATTCTGCCATGCCAAACCGGAAAACCGATACCAACAATCGGAACGGTTACTCGACCGACTTCATCGGTCAAAATTACGACTACTCCGAAGCCAGCTATGAAGAGCGCGCAGCAATCGTAGCACGCCATCGACTCTATCAGCAGGGTCTGATGTGGACCCTGGCGAATCATCCCCGCATCCCCGAGCGGGTCCGCAGCGAAGTCAGCCGCTGGGGGACCTGTCGCGATGATTTTGCGCGAGAGGACGGCTGGCAGGAGCAGCTCTACATCCGTGAAGCGCGGCGCATGATTGGTGAGCTCGTCATGACTCAGAATCACTGTCAGCACCGCGAATCGATTCCCGACTCGATCGGGATGGGTGCCTACACGATGGATTCACACAACACTCAGCGATATATCAATCAAGCAGGGCACGCCAGAAACGAAGGCGATGTTCAGGTCGGTGGCTTTCCGCCCTATCCGATCAGCTACCGAGCGATCTGCCCAAAGCGCGAGGAAGCAGTGAATCTGCTCATCCCGGTGAGTCTTTCGGCGAGTCATATTGCTTTCGGTTCGATCCGGATGGAGCCGGTCTTCATGGTGCTGGCCGAGTCGGCTGCGACTGCCGCGAGCCAAGCGATCGATCAAGAGATTGCGGTCCAGGATCTCGAATACGGACCGCTGCGAGAAGCGCTCGAGGGACAGGACCAGATTCTTTATCACGGTATTGTCGAGGGACTGGTGCTCGACGAGGAGGATGCGACTCTGACTGGCCACTGGAAACGGGGCGAACTGCGTTCCGGCTATCGAGGCGATTACCTGCATGACTCAGGAGCAGGAGATGGCGAATCGAGCGCGACATTCCGCTATCCCCTCCCCCAGCCCGGTCGCTACGAAGTCTGGATCGCCTACGCCCCCAATCCCAACCGCGCGACGAACGCCCCGGTCGTAATCACCCACTCTGCCGGCACCGCCACAGTGACCGTCAATCAGCAGGAACCGATCCGAGATAACTCAGGATTTCTCTCCCTCGGTGAGTGGGAGTTTGGAGAAGCGGCAACGCTCAAGGTATCAAACACGGATACAGATGGCCATGTCATCGTCGATGCGGTTCACCTCGCGTTGAAGGAGGACTGAAGACTGAATGGGATCTCGAAGAGCTTTCTCGCTTCACGGATAAAACAAACGCTCCTCTCGCCAGATACGAGAAGCGGGTGCGAGTTTTGAGAACAAAGCTCCAGCGATCGCGCAGGATCAGTGGGCCAACTTTCGCCCACTCTTTTTCTACTTTAGCTATGATACGGAAAATTGGCGTCGAGGGTAGGGCACTGCGTCCCCGCAGGGCCGTTTGGTCTAAAATTCTCGAATTTCCATTCCCCACGATCAGCAAAATCGGTGATCAATCGATCTGCCCGCCACGGACGACCGAACGTTCGCCTGCCCTCAGTAGCTTCAGCGAAGGCGGGTCCCTAATGGTGCCGAATGCAGTGACAAAGAGAGAAGGATTGCAGAATAAACGCCAATTCCTGTAACAGTTTTCGTTGGAGCGGCAAACTGCAGGTGAATGGCGATGGACAGCAGTGATCCGGCAGACTGGCCGACCGATGATATCGTGGCCGCGATCCTCGATGGAGAGATCGAGGAATTTCGTCATCTCGTGAGGCGCTACCAGTCAGCGGTCGCGGCCATTGCGCATGCGACTCTGGGTGACAGTGATCAGGTCGCTGATCTGGTTCAGCAGGTTTTCATTCGCGCCTTTGAAAACCTCGATCAATTCGACCAGGAGAAGAGCTTTTCCCTCTGGATCAAAGGGATCGCCCGCAACGTGGTGCGAGAGGAACTTCGAAAAAAATTCCGTTATCGGGGTCGACTGGAAAAATACTCTCGTCTCTGGGAGGAACGCCTCACCCTGCAGTCGGGACGGGACTGCTTTACCGACGACTCGAGGAACGCGCTCGAAGAATGCATCCGGAGGCTCGATGAAAGTGCTGCGCGCGCCGTCCGCTTACACTATTTCGAGCAACGGAAAACGGAGGAAATTGGAGAATTACTGGGGCGGAAAAGCGGCGCGATCCGCACTCTGCTCCATCGGGCTCGAATCGCGCTGCGCGATTGCCTCGTGAACAAGGGGGTGGTCTCATGAGGTCGACCTCTGAAAGGATCGATCAGCTGATCGCTGTGGTGCTCGATCGCCGCCAAGCGCTTTCGGAGGAAGAGGCGATCGAACTGCAGCACCTCCTCGACCGGGATCCAGACCAGTGGATCCGATACCAGCAGACTCTCGATACCGAAATACTTCTCCGCAGTTTCTCGGAGACTCTTGATGTCGAGGACAACGTGATGACGGCGATCAGGAAACAGACTGAGTCCCGACGGCTAGTCCTTTTCCCGAGACAGTTGAAAATGCGACTAGTCATCACGACCACTGCAGCAGCGATGGCGGCGATCGCCTTGGTTCTGTTTTCAGGCAAGCAGGTGAGCCCGGAGGTCGCCTCTCTGCGAGGTTCGGCTCAAGTCGAGCGAGCTGGCACGATCTTGGATTTGGCTGCCGTCTCTCAGTTAGCAGCGGGCGACCTGCTGACGCTCGAAAGCAATGCTCTGGCAGAGCTGCAGTTTCCTGACCAAACCTCCGTCACCCTCTTCGGAGAGACGCAGCTTGCTTTCCTGCCTCACGGAAAAGCAATCGGATTCGATCTTAAGACCGGACGGATCTCCGCCGAAGTGAAGCCTCAGAAAGATCCGATGACCATCATCACTCGCGATGGAGAGGTCATTGTCAGGGGAACGCGTTTTCTGGTCGAAACCGGAGCGGACGCCACGCTACTCTCGGTCGAGTCCGGGGAAGTCGAGTTTCAGAAAGACACCCTCGATCCGATCACTGTCTTGACCGGGGAAAAAATCGTGGTGCAGGCCGACGACCCCCAATTTCGTCCGGCACGGTCGGAGCCAGAACCACTGCTTCGATACACGTTTCAGGCGGGACGGGGAAAGCTAGTCAGGAATCGCTCGATTCATGAGGAGTTTGCCGAGAGTTTTCATCTGCAACTTTCGGAATCCGCAGCTGGACTCAACTGGGTCGATCGCGGGGTAGAGCTCGACGGGCACCAATTTCTGGTTAGCGATTCATTGACTGATCCACTGATCGCAAGATTTGAGGAATCAGGCGAATTCACGATCGAAGCGTGGATCACTCCATCGCAATCCCTCCAAGGTGGTCCTGCTCGTATCGTGAGTTTTTCCCAAGGCAGCTCTCATGCCAATGCCTACATCGCTCAGGGCAACTATCAGGTAGCGGCGGCGAACGGTTTCGTTGCCAGATTCCCGAGTAGAAATGGGAAGCCTTTGGAAACCTCCAGCTCCCCTCCGCAACTTACCCATCTGATCTATTCGCGTAGCGACAATGGTCAGGAGCGTCTCTACGTCGATGGGATAGAGAAAGCCAGCCATCAAACCAACGAGTCACCCGTGCAATGGCCGTCGGGACTACCGCTTACTCTTGGCGGTGATCTCGGAGGCGACACCGAAGGCGAAAGTCGGAACTGGAAAGGGGTATTTCATTTCGTCGCGATTTTCGATACCGCGCTGAGCGAGGTGGAAGTTGTGCAAAATTTTGACGCGGGTCCGTGGCAGCCAGTCCAGCCATGAAAGGATTTTTCGGATTCATCTGGCTCCTCTTCTTTTCGGCAGGTTTGACGGCGAATCCTTTCTCGCTTTCTGTGCGGATTGATGAGGGCACGGTCTCGCTATCATTTGAGATCGCTCCTCTGGAAGCGACTAATCAAGAACATGGAGGGTGGGATTTCTTTGACGGAGAAGAAAAGCAGTTCTGGCTCGGTTCGGG
>JBCCBR010000149.1:0-7911 GCA_039033935.1 Verrucomicrobiota bacterium | reverse complement strand
TGTTGAACACTCAATTGACATGTTGTTCACGTTTCAGAACAATAGAGAAGCCAGGCTTAGCCTGGCGCACCAGAGGCACGGAGGACACAGAGATCTTTCAGGTGAGAGCTTCTTTCAGCATGCTGTAGGCAGTGAGGTAGCGGTTTGCGGCTTCGCTGGCACCGGCCGGGCCGTTGAGGGCAGCTTGAAGGGCTGGTTGGTGTTGCTCGATGAATTGGGTTGCCTGATTGAGGGTGCTTTGAGATGCCTCAGTCACGGTCGATGGGAGCGACTCGTTGCTTTGAGCGACCTGCAAACATGCGATGAGTGGAAACGCTCCATCTGTAATGACTTGAATATTAGGGCCGGCAAGCTCAAGCGATCGCGACCAAAGCTCCCTTACTTTCTCCGCCTTGTGGGCAAATCGATGCCAGTCTTCCGATACTTGAGCGAACTGCATCAGTCTGGATTCGCTCGCAAACAAGTCGCGGATGCTCTCAGGGGTTTCGCCAAAAAGGCTCAAGACTTTCTCAAAGACCCGCAAGCTTTTGTGGTAGCGGTCCATCGCCCCCTCTAGATCGCCTTCTCCACGCAGCGTATCCCCCACTTTAATCAAACTGACTGACAACTCCCGGAGGCTCTCAGGGTTTTCGCCAAAAATGCTCAAGATTTTTTTTCTGAGTCCAAGATTCTCTTCGTAGAGCCTCATAGCCCCCTTGTGATCGCCTTCGCTTAGGAGCACGTCTCCGACTCTCGCCAGACTACTTGACCAGTCGTGGAGACTCACTGGGGTTTCGCCAAAGTCGCTCACGATTTTCGCTCGGAGTTCAAGACCCTCCTCATAGCGAACCATTGCTCTGGTGCGATCGCCTTCTCCAAGCAGCACGTCGCCTACTTTAATGAGACAAACTGAGCAGTCGCGCAGGCTTTCCGGGGTTTCCCCAAAATTGCCTGAGATCTTCTCTCTGAGTTCGAGACTCTCTACATAACGGACCATCGCTCTTTCTCGATCACCCTTGCCAAGCAGCATGTCGCCAACGCGGTCCAGACTGACTGACCAATCGCGGAGGTTCTGCTGGCTTTCCCCAAAGTCGCTCACAATCTTCTTACAGACCCTGAGACTCTCCTCGTAGCGGACCATCGCTCCGTCGTAATCGCCTTGGCTACGCAGCACGTCGCCGATTCGGTCCAGACTGGCCGACCAGTTGCGCATGCTCTCGGGGGTTTCCCCAAAGTTGTTTACGATTTTCTCTCTAAGTTCCAGACTCTCATTGTAGCGGACCATCGCTCCCTCCCGATCACCCTCCCTAAACAGCATGTCGCCGACTCGGTCCAGAATGACAGACTTGTGGCGGAGGCTATCGGGTGTTTCTCCAAAGTCGGTCGCAATTCTCTCGAAGAGCCGGAGGCTCTCCTCGTAGCGGCCCATCGCTCCCTTCCAATCACCTTCCCCAATCAGCACGTCGCCAACTTTGTATAAACAACCCGCCCAGTCGCTGAGATTCAGCGGGGTTTCCCCAACGTCACTTACGATTTTTTCGAAGATCCGAAGACCCTCCTCGTAGCGGACCATCGCTCCCTCCCGATCGCCTTCCCCAAGCAGGACGTCACCGACTTTGCATAAACAGACCGACCAATTGCGGAGGCTCTTCGGGGTTTCCCCGACATAGGTCACGATTTTCTCGCAATTCTTAAGAATCTCCTCGTAGCGGACCATCGCTCCCTCTCGATCGCCTTCTTCAAGTAGCCCGTCGCCGATTCGGTCTAAACTTACCGACAAGTCGCGGAGGCTCTCCGGGGTTTCTCCAAAGTCGGTCACGAGTTTCTCACGGAGCCGGAGACCCTCCTCGTAACGGACCATCGCTCCCTCCCGATCGCCTTGCTCACGCAGCACATCGCCAATAAAATCGAGTGAAATGGCCAGATTACGCCGTGCTGCGTGGTCAGTCGGATCGAAAGAAATTCCTTCCCGATAAACCTGTTCGAGACTCTGGTTGATCCGCTGAGAGTCAGAAAAGGCATCCCAGATGATCAGATGCCGAGCGAGAGGTCCAAGAATCTCATGATCAGCGAAAGTAAGCGAATCCAGCTCGTGCAGCTGAGTCAGATCCATCAGCTCGCTGCTCGCGGCGCGGGAAGCGTGGTTGTCGAATCGATCGTAAAAGAAGCGGAAGGCACCGATCAGAACAGGCACCCGCTGCTCCGCTGCGTCGCGATCGGTGGCAGCCTGCAACCCGACATTCGCAAGAAGCAGTTCCCACGTCAGAGCTCGATCGAGGGGCAGCCGATCGGATCGGAACGCACTTAGGAGCACTCGGCTGGTCGACTCGCGAATCGCCGCGCGATCCCCATCTGCCAGAATTGTCGGGTCCTGGAGAATGGCGAGATACTCGGGGTGCCGGAATTCCCCGATCCGCCGATCGAGCTCTTCGAGCAACCGCAGCGAGATGAGGGCATGAGGATTTTCAGCACTCGCGGCATGGTCTTCCAGCTGGCTCGATGAGGGCAGCGGAAGCGAAAGCTCGACTCCTCGTTCACTGAGGTCGACCGCCACCTCTCTCGCAATTTCGTCGAGGAACTGCAGCCCCTGGGCTCCGCAGATGTTCAGCGAGGCCCGCATCTCCCGATCGAGCGCACTGATCCGCTTGCGGACAAAGGTGCGCCAGTCGGTCGAGATCGATTGGAATGCCTCAAATCCAGCCTCACTCAGAGGCTGTCTGTGATCCTCGTCGACGAAGGAAGTGGGATCGTCGCGGAGATAGAGCAGCATCTCCATCAGGAAACGCATGTTGGCAGCGGCCCGATCGACGATGTAGCCTCTCTGCTTGTCGGTAATGCCAGGGAAGGACGCCGAGACAATATTCTTTGAGAGCTCTTTCCGAATCGCCTCCAGCTTGTGAGGAATCACAGCAGAATCGCCATCGGCAAAGCACTTGCGGATGTGTCCGCCGGGCTTTTCGGGAACGAACTCGTTCCACTCTTTCTCGTAGTGAGTCGCCAGAACCATCAGGGGCCACTTGTTGGCCTGGGCCTGTTTCCACAAGCGGCCGAGGAAGTTCAGCGTGTCGGGGTCTTCGCTCGCAAGCCATTGAGCATCGTCAAGTACGAGGATGACAGGCACGGTCGGGAGTTCCTTCTTTCTCGCGTCGAGGAACAGGGAGAAGGTGTCGAGGCATCGATCCGCGAGGTCAGCCTTTTCCCTCGCCGCAAATTCCGACACACTGGTGCCCGAAGCGTCCTCGCGGTCGGCTTTCATCTGCTTCAGGTAGCCGAGGTATTTTTTCAGCTCTTCGCCGCCGGTGAGGAGATCGCCGACGACACCGTATCCAAATAGCTGGCTGGTGAGCTGGATGAGGTACTTCGCCGATTCCTTTCCTGCCTCTTTTCGCAGTCGAGCCATCAGCAGAGGCTGGAGATGAGGCTTCACCTGTCGCTCAATATCGTGCAAGGCACTCGACTGCAGCGTATTGCGGCTGTCAGGATTAGCACCCCTCAGACCGACCCACATCCACGGAATCGTGACCGACGGATTCGTCGATTGAGCGAGGCTCGGGACAATGTGCAGCGAGGTCGGATCGGTCGTCAGTCGGTCGGGCCAGTAGCCCTCGTTTTCACCGCTGTGTTCATGGTTTTCGAGCTTGCTGATCTGCTCGTAGAATTCGTGGATCAGGCGGGTCTTGCCCCAGCCACTGTCAGCGATGAGGTTGACCCAGCAGGGTTGTGAGTCCGTGAGAACCGATTGCCACCGTTCAAGCAGAAGTTGGATTTCCCGCTCTCGACCGAGGCAGCGGTGCCACAGGTCGGGAGTGTGGGGTTGAGGGGAGTCTGCGGAAGCATCGTCTGTTTTCAAAGTGGAAAGAAGTAGCCTGAGACGGGCGGGGAGGCACGATACAATTTCGGGTTTCGTTTGGAGGGCTCACACGAAGGCACAAAGGCACGAAGGGGATGAGGGTTCCCCTGGGGGACCTCCTGTCGGAACGATGGTGGGACCCCAAGAGCGGTCGTCTCAGGAACGTGCGTGTCGGATCACTCCACCTCCAGCGCTTTGAGCCGCTTGGCAACTGAGCTGCTAACTGACTCGATCCAGACCACGTAGTGGCCGGTCACACCGGCTACGGTGACGGTGAAGGTGTTCGTCGAATCGAGTGGGCCATCGGCACCGCCACCTGAAGATCTTCGGAAATAGGGGATTTCTGTTTTCTGCCTGCCGGAGGGCGTTTTGATCCTAACCGTCTCCGTTCTCCATTGCTGGGGTTTGCGGACTGTGCCCAGCTCTCCGTTTACAATGGTGTCGTGCCATTCATCGGGAGCCGTCACCAACGTCGGGATAGGCTTTCCGAAACCGAATATCTGGACAATTTCGAAGGGCTTATCGGGGTCTTTGTAAAACGCCTGGTAAGATCCGTCGGCAGCGACTCGGATGGTTGGTTTTCCCCACTGCTTCTCCAGCTTTGGAGCAAGCAGTAGAGGGATGGTTACTCCTTCGAATGTCTCGGTCTTTTCTCCCTCAGAAATGATACCTGTCACAGCCTCGGACCAGGCGGTTTCCTCGGGGCTTTCTTCCGCTAACGCTATCGGCAGAAAAGCCAGCATCGCACATCCACAGAAGAGCAAGATTAACTTGGCCTTCTCGGGTGCCTCGAAGTTTCTAGATAAACGGTGATTCAGTTCCATCGCGATGACTAAAAAATCGCCGCAGCTTCCTAGCAGGTCAAGCTCAAGCGATTGAGTCTAGCGGTAGCGCCAGATTTCGTCTGCGTTGGGGTAGCGATGGTGGCGACTTTCGTCTGAAAGATGATGACCTCGCGCAAGTCGATCACTTACGAATCGCTGCCGGATCTCTGGGGTTTCGAGAAACGCTCATCCTCGTCTGGGGTTTGTGGAATCATGACTCGGCTGATTCTTTCCCTTTTTCTTCTCGGGCTCTTTTCCTCTGGGTATTCCCAGCAAAAAGGAAAGAGCAAATCGACGGGGCCGCTCCCTCTGCAGGGTGAGATGCTACCCGACCTTGCTGCGATCGATGCCAATGGCGAGCCCTTCCCACTTCGTCAGCAGTTAAAGGGTCGGCATGGAGTCATCGTGTTTGGTTGCCTGACATGACCACCTTTTCTGAGAAACGTCTCCGGTCTGGAGGCGGTCTATGCTGATTTCAAGAATAAGGACGTTGCGTTTTTCTACGTCTACAAAGCGCTCGCTCATCCGGGTAAGGATGGTCATGTCCAGCCTGTTGTGATTCAGGAGCGGCTTGCTCATCTTGAATTGGCGCGTTCCCAATATGGGACCGAGATCCCGTGGCTGGTCGACTCGATGAGCAATGAGCTGAAGCATGCTTTCGGAGACCGTAACAACTCGGAGTTTGTGATTTCCCCGGAAGGGGAGGTGTTGATCGCTCGAGCCTGGAGTGACCCGGTGCAGTTGCGGCTCGACCTTGAAGCGCTGGTCGGAGCGCCGGAGACTGTGACGGAACCGATGCGGCGAAATACTCCCTCCGCGAACGGTGATTCGAAAGTTGCTCGCGGGGTGGTCGACGGCGTGACGCGGCCCAGCGGGTCGCAGGCTTTGGTGGTCAAAAGTCATGATCCAGAGAGTGCGGAGCCGCATTATCTGAAGCTGAGAGTCGAGACAAATCCCCGAGTTGCCGCCGGAGAGAGTGGTTCGCTCCATTTTTCATTTCAGCTCGATCCGATCCATCGGGTCCATTGGAATAATCTCGCTCCTCCACTGGTGGCGAGACTGGCCACTGAGAGCGAAGTCGAGCTGTCTCTGACCGAATTATCCGCCGAAAAAGTCGAACAGGTCGAAGCCGACGGGGACCCGAGGGAGTTTCTGGTTGAGGTTGCAGGGTCTCAGCGGAGTGGTCCGATCGAGGTCGCGGTGGACTTCTATGCCTGTGATGATGAAGACCGCTGGTGCAAGGCCTTGACCCAGACCTTCACAGTCGAGTGGGAGCTGGACCGGGACGCCGGACGCGTTTCCGGCGGTGGGGGGAGCGGTCGTCGAGATTCTCCTGGTGCCGGATCAAAAGGCAAGGGGAAGGGAAAGATGCAGCCTGATCCATCCCGGCTTTTGTCGCGCTTCGATGCAAACGAAGATGGGCGAATTTCTGCGGAGGAAGCATCGGGACGCCTAGCCGAGCGCTTCGACACGATCGATGCGGATGAGGACGGTTTTGTGACTCCCGAAGAACTCAAAGCCGCCTTTGCACAGATGCCGCGACCTTGATTCGGCTTTCTGTGGCCAAAAAACACATCCCCCTACGCAAAAGAGCCAGCGGTAAGCGCTGTTTCGAGGGCAAACTGAGTCTGTTTCGGGCTATGTTTGGGTATGTGGAATTTCCGCAGACTCCTCTTGATTGCGTTTTGCCTGCTCCCGCTCAGGGTGCAGGCCGAGGAGCCTGAGGCGATGCTCGACTTTCTGGATCGGAATTGCCTCGACTGTCACGACGATCTCAATGCTGAAGCGGGTCTCGATCTCTACTCGCTCGACTACGATCCGAGCGACCCGCAAAACGCCCTGACCTGGACGACTGTTTTTAAGCGGGTCGAGGCGGGTGATATGCCACCGCGTGAAAAACCACGCCCCGACTCGGAGCAAATGGTCGCGTTCCTCGATCAGATCTCTGGAGATCTCGCCGACGCCGAAAGGACTCGCTACGCCAACAACGGAAGGGCGACGGTGCGCCGATTGAATCGTCTCGAATACGAACACACCCTCGCCGATTTGCTCGACCTCCCGCATCTCAAGATCGCGGAAGCGCTTCCCCCGGAAGGGTCGGCCCATGGTTTCGACAAGAGTGCTGAAGCGCTCGATTTTTCGCACATCCACGCCAGCAAACTGATGGAGGTCGCTGACCTTGCCCTGAGGCTTGCAATCGCTCCGAGTGCGGAGCGACCGGAATCTCGGGTGACTCGATTTGAGGTGAGAGATCCCGAGAATCTGAAATCAAATGTGAACGGCTTTTACGCCCTCCTCAAGCAGTCGCGGGGGATGCCGCTGACCGGGATGGAAATTGATTACTCTGTTCGTCGGAAAACCGGCAATTTCGAGGTGCGGGATCCTGGCAGTGCGATTGATGATGCGCCGTTTTTTGACAGCTTCGCGATCTTTCAGAATGGAGCCTTCAATCTCGGGCTGAATATCCGGAATTTGCAGCCTCATGCTCCGGGCTACTACACTGTGCGAGTGAACGGATTCGGTGTCCTGAACGACCACGGATCACTTGCCGAAACTGATCGGATTGAGACGGCGGGCCTCTACAGCGGTGATCGCACGCTCGGCTACATCGACTTATCCCCGTATGAGCCGACCACCGGGGAGATCACTGTCTGGCTCGATGAAAACGATCGGATCAAACCGCTCGTGGCGTCATCACCTCACGCCAAAATCGTCGGGGCGACTCGCACCAAAGCCGGCACGGCCATGAAAAAGGGGAATGAGGTATTTCGACGTTTTGAGGCACACGGGATTGCTTTCCGTTGGTTCGAGCTGGAAGGGCCGCACTACGAGGAATGGCCCCCACCGAGCCATTGGCGACTTTTCGGTGAACTGCCTCTAGCTGAGGGACAACCGGTCAACGTCATCAGCGAAGCGCCGATGAGGGACGCGCGGCGCCTGCTCCGCGGATTCCTCGAAGAAGCGCTCCGCCGTCCGGTCACGCCAGCCGACATGCAGCTGCCGATGTCGGTGGTCGCTCAGAAGCTGAACCGCGAGGAGTCGTTCCTCGAGGCGATGATCGCCGGCTACCGCACCGTGTTGATTTCGCCAGAGTTTCTTCTCTTCTCCGCGCAGCAGCCCGGCGACTTGCCTGATCATGCAATTGCTGAGCGGCTCTCGTATTTTTTGTGGAACACCTCACCCGACACCCGACTGCGGAACTTTGCCCGACAGGGGAGGCTGACCGACCCCGAGATCCTTCGCAATGAAACGAATCGT
>JBCCBR010000148.1:0-7921 GCA_039033935.1 Verrucomicrobiota bacterium | reverse complement strand
GAATCGGTCGGCCAATGCGAGAACGCTACAGCTCATCGTCGTTGAAATCAGGAAAGTCGAGCTTCTTGCGGAGATCTTGGGCCGGGGAAGCTCCCGACCCAGCGGGGCTCTTCCGAGTAGAACTGCGATCTCCGGCCTCATCCCCCTGCTCCGAGTTAGCGAGACTAATGGAGCGGAGCGTCGCGAGGACTGCCGGAGGCGTCAGCGGAAATGGGATCTCGATATCGGAATCTGGCTCCATCCCAAAAGCACCAAAGGCATCGCAAACCGCCTCTCGCACGCCCGAAGCGAGGAGCACCGGGCTCTCCGAGCAGGGACTCCCGGGAGCCGCGAGCCCGGATAGTCGAGGCCGGAGTCGATCACTGAAAAACAGCATCGGAGCATCGGCAAAGCCAGGCTTACCGCTCCCATGAAAGTCATCCGCATTCGTCACTGGGACCGTTTCCGATAGCTGCCATCCCATCCCAAGAGAGAAGCCTCGATAAAGCAGGGCCAGATCGCGCTCTCCCTGGGCTTCGGTCGGTGAACCTTCGTGAGCGACATCGACCCGCAGGACCTGGACCTCTCCCGTAAAGGTATCGACTTCGACCTCGACGAGCGCAGCCGCGTGGGTAAAAGACGAGAAGGGCCACCCCGCCCCGATACGTCGATCCCACCAGAGATTGGGGGAGCGGAAAAATCCAGCCTCGACGAGGCAGACGCGCTTTGCCCAGGCACCTTCGACCACCTCGGTGAAGTAAAGAGGCGCCTCTGGGTTAGGATTCGGCTCGACCAGGCCTCGTTTGAATCGGATCGATTCTCGCTCGACATCGGTCTGTCCTCGAGCCGCAAAGAGCTGCAGGGCGACCTCGCGGAGCCGATCGAGCAAGGGCTGACTCGCCCGATCAATCGCATTAATGACGAGACCCGCTGCGTCGGTTCCCACAGCTGAGGTCGCCCGCGGCACCAGCTCGAAATCGTTGAACACGACATCGACCTGATCCGTGTCGACGCCCAGTCGGGTCGCGGTCTCTTCCCGGATCTGAAGTTCGAGCCCGTCACCGAGATCGACTAAGCCGGTTCGCACCTGAACCGAACCGTCACCGAGAATCTGAAGCAGAACAGTTGCGGAATTTCGATCGGCTCGCGGGTCTCCGATCCCATATTTTACAGCGACGAGACCAAGTCCCCGCTTGTGACTTGCGGCGGAGCGATTCCATCGATCGATCTCTGCCCGTCGCGACTCGATATCACCCCGCTTTTTGGCGTAATGCCAGACGCGATGGATCGAGCCGGGATCGACTTGTTGGCCACTGGGCGAGGTGGAAATGTCACCGGCCTCGCGATAGAAATGACGCTCCCGGAACAGTGGCGACTTTGTCCCGAGGTGCCCCGCGATGCGACGCATCACCTCCTCGATGATCCAGCTGCCTTGGGCGGAGCCCTCGGCTGGGAGTGGCCCCGAAAGAATCCGATTGCTTTGGGCTAGTCTAGCCTTGATCCGGCAGTTTTCGATTCCATAAACCCCATCGGCATGGAGCAGAGCCCGATCGAGGGCAGTTGCAGATTGCCCGGGAAAATAGCCGCCATCGAGGGTGATGACGAGGTCCAGCCCCCGGAGAATGCCCCGGTCGTCGACCGCAGCAACGTAGCGCGCGTGCGCCTCATGGCGCTCCCCTCTCAGCAACGGCGAGTCGGATCGGTATGGTTTCAGGATGAGTTCGCCATCGTCGAGCTTGAGGGCGGCCTGAGTTGCGAGGGCAGCAAGACGGACGGGCTCCCAGATACGAGCCGAGTTCGGCCCGGTCAGCGGCGGCACCTCCAGGCTGACCCGGCTCTCGGGGAGGTTGGCAGCCCGGGCAACAGCGGAGCGCACTAGCGAAGGATGGAGGGCGGTGACCTGCACCGCAAGCCGCCTCCCATTCTCACTCGAGCGGATCACGATGGCGGACTCGCTCGGAAAATCTGGCAACTGGGACGAAATCGAGAACTCGCCATCAAATCTTTGCTGCGATCCCTGCATCGCGGCGCCAACGTCGCCGCGGCTGCAGACGCAGTCGGCGTCGTGGTAATCTCCGCGGGCCATGGCATGCTCGAGATCGAGGATCCCAGGACGATCGTGATACTCGATCTCGAGGGCCTCGACTCCTCGGCAGGCCGCACCTTCCGATTCAGCAACAACGATCGCAACCGGTTGCCCAAAGTAACAGACTTCGTCGGCAGCGAGCAGCGGCTCATCAGAAAAATCAGGGCCGAGCTGGTTTTGGAATGCCGGGATGTGCTCGGCAAAGAGGACTTCGGTGACACCGGGCACGGCACGGGCCGCATCCCGACTTTTACGGGCAATCGAAGCTGATGCGTGAGGACTCTCAACAACCAACGCAAACTGATGCCGGAGCCGCGCTGACCAGCTTCCCTTATCCGGCTGACCCGTCTCACCTTCCAACTCGGATCGCCGCCGCCGCAGACGTTCGCCGAAAGTCTCTCCGGTCGGACGCGTGCCACTTTCGCTACTAGACCGCCCTTCCCCGCTCCGAAGCGAATTGGGAAGCTCAAAGGGGGTGATATTGTCTTCGCGATCCGGCATCAGGAGAGAGCATCGAAAAAGGGCTGCTGCAATTTGCCAAACTCGACCGCGCTCGATAGCTGTCGAGGAGAACGGGCATCTGCCGACGGGTGCTGTGAATGAAATTTTTGGAAGAGCGTCACCGCCAATTGACGTCGGTAGGTCAGCTCCGCTTCAGTGAGGGACGGCACGGAGACTTCGGCGGCTTGGTGGACTTTGGGGAGACACTCGAAAAAGACTTCCTCCGACCACACTTTGCCAGCGAGTTCGCTTTCAACCGCAGCGAGACGATGCGGGACCTCTGACAACCCAGCGTAAGCGAGCCGCGCCTTAACGATGCTGCGATCTCGCAATTCAATCGAAAACGCGGCAGTGAGGAACGATGACCGAGCACCCCGATTTGGGGCAACTGTGTAGGCGTCGAGCAGTCGAGCAGTCAGACCGAGATTGGAGAGTGCCCCTTCTCCAGACCGCGGGATCACGATGCTCCTGATGACTTCCCGCTGCTTCCGGATGGTTTCACCCTGGTCATTAAACAATTGGGAGAGCGGTGCGTCCCGTTCGCCCTCCTCTGAAAGCAACATGACTCGGGCATTCAGAGCGAGAAGAAGTGGCATCAGGACACTGTCGGATCGGCAGTGCGCGAGGTGTCCCCCCAGAGTTGCTCGATTTCGCCAGGGACGAGTCGCACAGCGCCGCAGCATTTTCGGAAAGGCGGGACATTCCCGACCGATCACCTCACTGACCCGCGTCAGTGGCATTGCCGCACCAATTTCCCAGCTCTCTTCGGTGGTGATCACCTGGGTCAACTCTCCGAGATTCTCCAGAGAAATGAAATTAGCACTACCCATCGCTCCCTCATGAAATTTCCCCTCGACCCCGCCTGCGACGAGGCGAGCCTCGGGATACTCTCGCCTCAATTTCAACAGCTCGACGACGCTCTCTGGTCTGTAAAAACGCCGCTTCTCAGCATCGGCGTAGACCATCGAGTTGCGGCGGGCCAACTTAAAAAGCCGTTTGGTAAAAAGGTCTTCAAAAATATCAGTCCGCCCCATCCAGACAGTCGACTCTCGGCCAGACTTTTCTGCCCGCTGGGCCGCTTCGTGACGGAGTTGGGCCGTCGAAGCGAAGACTTGCGCGGCCGTTTCCCAAATAGCGGGAACGTGGGCTGTGCGCGTCCCAATGGCGTCAAACTGATCCATCACCTGACCCTGCCTGCGCAAGTCGGGGCGGTAATACCCCTCAAATAGCAAAGCCCGAACCGCATCGAGACGGTTCTGCCCGCTCTCGAGGTGATCCCGCTGCAGGGCGAGATTGACCGGGTGCTCCGGCTCTGCCCTCGCAATCCCGAGGGGTGTCCAGATCTGGCGCCCTGCCACCATCGGAAGCAAGATCGACGCCGCATCGATCACTCGAAAACTGTGTCGATCCTGCTCCAACTCGCCGAGCACGACGAGACGACTTTCTCTCTGAGACCCCATCGAGGCAAAGACAGGATCGAGAGCGACGAGGTGGTCAGCGAGCGAGCGATTTACCGGGACACGCTCTATGCGGCACGTCTCACCGTCGAGTTCGAATGTAAACCAGCTCTGCATATCGGCAGGGTGCCGAGAAAGTCGGGGGACTATTAAAAAATGTGTAAATTTAAGCAAACTTCACCATTTGCCGAGTCCTCACATACCACATATTCTAAACACAACCCACCCCAATTTGGCCCCTTGGAAAATTTTGATGAAATTCGTAAGGAAGGTTACGCGGAGCGGCTCTCAAGCGCAAGGAGGGGCGCAAAGAGCCCAACAAACGAGGTTGCTGCAACGTATCGCTTTATGGTCTACTGTGACGGGGGGATTGGACTGTTTCAATCTGCCCAAGACGCCCTAGATGAGTGATTCCCGGCCAACACCGAAAAAGACGCGCGGAATCCCGATCCCATCTCGCTTGCGCGAGCAGCTCGAAGGCTTTCAAAAACGCCTTTGGGCTCTCAAAGTAGCGGAAGGAGCGCTTGCCGGAATCATTGGGCTGGCAGCTTCTTATCTGGTTGTATTCACAATTGATCGCTTCGTCGACACCCCGAACTGGATCCGATTGATTCTCCTTTTTCTGGGGTTTGCTGTCCCGGCGGTGCTGCTTCCGACTCTCTGGCACGAGTGGGTTTGGAAGAGGCGCTCCCTCTCACAGGTTGCGAAACTACTGCGGACTCGCTTCCCTCGACTGGGAGATGAATTGCTTGGCGTCGTTGAGCTGGCAAGGCACACGAGCCCGGCGACGAGCGAGCGCCTTGTGTCTGCAGCAATGGAGCAGGTGGATGAGCGGGTCAAAGATCGGGACCTGAGCGAGGCACTCCCGACCCGCCCCTATCGACGCTGGCGACTCGCAGCAGTGGCAACGCTTGGCGTGTCGCTTTTTGCCGTTTTGTTTGCCTCGGGAGCGGGGCGCAATGCCCTGCACCGCTGGGTGACACCGTGGAAGGCAGTCGATCGCTACACCTTCGCCCGCCTCGAGCCTCTCCCAGAGAAGCAGGTCGTTCCGATCGCGGAGCCCTTTCCCCTGACCCCTGAGCTGACCGACACGACCGAGTGGTCGCCACGGGAAGGAAGAGTCAGACTTCCCGGTCGGCGAACGATCGAAGCCGAGCGACTCGATGAAGGCTACGACTTCACCATTCCTCCACTGAAGGAGGACGGAGCACTCCGGGTCCGAGTCGGAGACTCACGACACCGCATCGAGGTCACCCCGAGACCCCGGCCCGAGCTGGTCCGCCTCGAAGCGATCGTCAAACTCCCTGACTACCTGCTCTATCCAAGGGATCTCACCATCCCGATCCGCGGTCGCACTGTCTCAATATTGGAGGGGGCTTCAGCTCAGATCCATGGCGAAACGTCAACTGAATTAGCCTCGGCGAGTTCCGATCAAGGTCCCATTTCGGTTCAACGAAATCGGTTTGAAACCCTCGCCTTCTCTCTCGACTCACCCGCGATGCGCGAGATCAGCTGGATCGACCAAGACGGCTTGGCTGCAAAGCAAGCGCTGTCGTTGAGGCTCGAGCCCGTCGCTGACGAGGCCCCTGCCGTTTTCGCCCAGAGACCAGAAAACAACCAGGTGATCCTCACAGATGAGGTCATCACGTTTAACATTTCGGCCTCTGACGACTTTGGTATTCGACAACTCGGTCTTCGCTGGCATGGAGTTCCCTCCGAGCTGAATCCCAACCCGGCAAAGGGCTTTAAAGTCGCTGCTGCGGGGAATCCCGAAGCTGTCGAACTGCAGGCAACCGCGACCTTTTCGGCGGCTCGCGCCGGCATTGCTCCGCAGACTCTGGAGATCAGGGCTTTCGCCGAGGATTACCGACCGGATGCTGAACCGAGTGTTTCGCCTGTGTTTGTTCTCCATATCCTCGATCCCGATCAGCACGCCAAATGGCTCACCGAAGAGTTCAGCAAGTGGTTTCGCAGTGCCCGCGAGGTCTACGAAAACGAGCAACGGCTCCACCAGACCAACCGCGACCTCCGAGAGTTGTCAGCTGCGGAACTGGATAGTCCCGAAACCCGTCGTCAAATTCGTCAACAGGCGTCGGCCGAGTCGGCCAACGGCCGTCGTCTCGGTGCCCTCAACGAAGCGGGTCGGGAACTGATCAATCAAGCCACTCGCAACGATGAATTCGACGCCGAGCGCCTCGAAACCTGGGCGACGATGATGCGAGCACTGGACGAGATCGCGAAGGACCGCATGCCATCGGTCGCCGATCTTCTCGAGCAAGCTTCCGACGCATCTCAAACCGCCTCCGCCGACACGGAAAATTCTGTCACTGCCGAGGCCAACCCTAGCCAAGGCAGTGGGAATCCGTCGTCCCCTCCGAACGAAGCAGCCGAGGGCGAGCAGCAGTCGAATGATCCTGGCAAGAACGCTTCGCTGTCTGATTCTGGAGAGCCTCAGAGCGGTGGCGCAGCGGATCCCCCATCAGGGGAAAGTTCCCTCCCCTCAATGACGCAAACGGAGCAGTCACTTGATCCCACCGATCAGTCGGAGAGTGAATCCGCCGGTCAGGAACCAGCCGCTCCGAAGCCTCCCCCACTGTCGCTGCCGAGCACCCAACTCGCCGGTCAAGCAGAAGAGGAAGACTCTCAGGAAAAGCCGGCGACTGAATCGGAGGCATCTCAGAAACTGAGCGAGGCAGTTGAAGAGCAGGCCGAGCTCCTCGCTCAATTCGCCGAAGTAGCCGACCAATTGCAGGCATTGCTAAACAGCCTCGAGGCAACCACTTTCGTGAAACGCTTGAAGGCCGCCTCAGCGACCCAACTCACCCTCGCAAGCGATGTCAGCGAGACTCTCACGAGCGGTTTCGGATTGCCTCCCGAGCAGACTGCCCGACAACATCGCGAGACTTCGCTGAAAACCTCGCGTGCCCAAAGCGAGCAGAGCACCGTCATTCACACAATCCAGGCAGATCTGGAGGCCTACTATCAACGCAAACGCGAACCGATCTTCAAAAACGTGCTCGATCAAATGAAAGAGAGCGCGATCGTTTCTGAATTGGAGCTTATTGGGGTTGGCGCTCGCAACAATCAAGCGGGTCGCGCCATCGCCGCCTCCGAATACTGGGCGGACACGCTCGACCGCTGGGCCGAAGAATTAGTCGCTGCCTCTGATTGCGAAGCCTGTCAGGGTGGCGACAAGGACAGTCTCCCCCCCGAGATCGTTCTGGATGTCATGAAAATCCTCCGCGATGAGACTGAGCTTCGCGCCGAAACCCGTGAGCTGGAGGCATCTCGTCCCGGGCTCGCCAGCGAAACTTTCCGTGATCGAGCTGAGCCGCTGGAGCAGAGCCAGGCTGAGATTCGCGCTCGAGTCGACGAGGTCGTCGATGACATCACCGACCTGCCGATGTCGCGATCTCAGTTCGGAAATGAAATCCAGCTCCTCAATACCGTATCCGACGTGATGCGTCAGGCCCGGGGGGTGCTCGCTCGTCCTGACACCGGTCCAGAGGCAGTTGCAGCCCAGACCGAGGCGATCGAGTTGCTTCTCCAGACAAATCGCCCCAACCCCAATAGCGGAGGTGGGGGTGGATCGAGCCCCGGCGGCGGTGGCTCAGCAGATGGACAGGGTCGCGGAGCCGCTCTCACCGATATTGGCCCAGGAGCGGCCAGCGCCACTCCGGGCGGGCTTCGATCGCGAGACGGAGAGGGCTCGACCGGGAAGGCAGGCCGCGATCTCCCCGAAGAGTTTCGCAACGGGCTCGACCAGTTTTTCAATCAAATCGACGCGATCCCATGAGCCGACTGCTTACCCTTTTCAGTATCCTGCTCCTGAGTTGTGCTGTCGCCAACAGTTGGGGTCAGGGAGCCATCCGAGTGGCCCCGCCCGTGGAGCTCGATG
>JBCCBR010000147.1:0-7935 GCA_039033935.1 Verrucomicrobiota bacterium | reverse complement strand
GATCGCAAAGGACATGGCCGCACTTCAGCTCAGCACGAGTCTCCCTGGCCAGAGCGACGTGTTGCTGGTTGGGATGGATGAACGAATGATCGAAAAGGCAAATGGCTGCGCGAAATCTACCGTGCGAGAAGACCTGCTCATCGAGATCGCAAAAATTGCCGCGGCAGGCAACTGCGATCACCTCCTCCTTGAGTCGACCGGAGTCTCGGATTCCCTGTCACTCACAGAAAGTTTCAACTTTCGAGACGAAGCCTGCGAGTCGCTTGGCGATATTGCCAGGATCGACGCGATCGTAAACGTAATCGACGGCCCGAATTTCCTGAACGACTACTCGAGCCCCGATACACTCCAGGATCGTGGGTGCGCTGTTAATCAGCACGATACGCGAACTGTGGTCGACCTGCTGGTTGATCAGATCGAGTTCGCGAACGTGATCCTCCTCAACAAAGTCGACCTTATTTCGAAAGAAGATGGAGACCGCATCCAGTCGATGATGGGTGCGCTCAATCCACAGGCAACGATTTACGAGACGGTGAATTCGGAGATCTCTCCAGACTGCGTCATTGCGACCGGACTGTATGACAGGGCCGAGAGAAAACGGAATCAGGGGTGGCTTGATCCGCTCCTTGAAAAGGCTCCAGCGACTGGAAAACCAACTCACTCGAACTTTGTCTACAAACGCCGCGTCCCGTTTCACCCCGAAAGACTGTATCGATTATTCGATCAGGCGTGGCCCGGAGTGATTCGCTCCAAAGGTTTATTTTGGCTCGCGACTCGGCCCGAGTTGGCCGGCTATTGGTCGCAGGCCGGGTCAATCAACCAGCATCAATGCCTTGGATTTTTCTGGGCCGCGATGCCACGCGAATCCTGGCCAGCCGACCCAGAAACACTCGCCAGAATTAAGGCTTCGTTTCAGCTCCCTTACGGTGATCGGAGGCAGGAATTTGCCCTGATCGGTTCTGAAATGGATCAGAGCGCTCTCACTGAGATGCTGGACAGCGCGCTACTCACGGATAAGGAGTTAGCTACCGAACACGACGAGTGGGCAGCCCGCTTCTCCGACCCATTTCCGAAATGGGATCCGATACATCCTCAGATCCACGAATAACAAATGCCGCCGAGGCTCACTCCAACAATTTCAACTCCATACCATGTCTACAAACACCCAACCAACCTTCGCTGAGAGAACCAGCGTCGAACAAGTCGAAGAAGGCACTGACCTCGCTCCGAAATTTGACGACAACGGCGTCATCCCCTGCGTGACGCAGCATGCCGAGACCCGCGAGATCCTGATGTTCGCCTTCATGAATCCAGAAGCCTTGCAGCTGACCATCAAGACTGGTCTGGCTCACTACTGGTCTCGCTCCCGTCAAAAATTGTGGAAGAAGGGGGAGACCTCGGGAATGACCCAGCAGGTCGAGCGCATGTTGATCGATGACGATCAGGACTGTGTCATCATCGAGGTAACGCTGACTACTCCTGATGCTGGGGGCGACGAGGCGTCCTGCCACGTTGGTTATCGCAGCTGTTTCTACCGAGAAGTCCTCAGCGAGAATTCGGAAGAGCCGACGCTACGTTTTATCGAAGAGGAAAAAGCATTCGATCCTGATGCCGTTTATGGCGATACCCCAAACCCGACTCAACTGTAATGACTGCTACTGAAGACTACTTCCTCAGCTACGAAGAGTGGCGCGAAGCGATCACCAATCGGTGCGGCATCAAGCTGACAAGTGACTACTGCGCCGGTCGCGTCGAGGCCCTCCAGAATACGAGGGATTCATACACGTCCCAGTTCATCAAGCTATTTGGTTCTCCCTACCGAGACAAGGTCGTCGCTTGGTTCAAGCGTGCCGGGGAAGAGGCATAGCAAAAACTGGATTCGAATCCGTCAGCTGCCCTACTGCGAGTCCCCAGTCTTTGAAAACCTCGCAACAACTCACAGGTCTTCGGACTGGGGGGCGTGTGGCGCTACCCACTGACAGCCGGTCTATTTGTAGCAGGCCTCTTCTTGCTCGATTCGTATCGCTGCGCAAAACTCAGCACATCAAATTCAGGGAATTGTAATCGGGGCGGTCGTGAAGCCGTTTGTGACGGTTCCGGGAAAGGTAAAATCGAGCGAAAAGGTCTGTCCATTGACCGAAATGACCACGGTCTGGACATGGGAGGCAGCGGCTGAGTTAGATCCAGGTGGAGTCTCCGCGGTGATGGTGCCATTGCTATTGACGACCCCGGAAACTCCCGGATTGAAAGTACCCCCACCGAAAAGCTCCATCGAAACGATAGTCACATTCTGCGGGAAGTTGGTTGTGTTTGTGTAGGTGACTCGAAGTCGGTCACTCGGAGTCCCGATGACAGTTAGTGGATCTCCGAAGAGGAAAAAGGTCGCCACCGCCGAACCGCCAATCATGTTTTGAGTCTGGGTTTGCGTCTGAGCAAAATCATGACTCTGGACCTGGCGGATCCCTACGGTCTGGAGGCGACGCACTGGCGAAAGCATCCAGGTGCGAGGGGCAAATCGGGGACGGGCCGCAAACCCTCCTTTGCCGCTTGCAGTCGCATCGAGCGGGTTCACTGAATAAGTCGCAGGCTGAAAGGAGAGACTCGCGAATCCATTGGTCCCTTGTTCTCCAGCGGCGGCGCCGATACTGAAGACCAATCCCTTATCAGAATACCAATTTACGAAACCACCCGTCTTCCAATCCTCTTCGGTGCCAGACAAGTCGTCCCACTTCTGATACTGACCGGAAAGACCAACCTGCAGATTTTCGCTCAGAAAGACGCCCGCGCGCAGCTGGAGATCGTGCTCCGCAACAGACCAGACATAGTTGTTGAACTCGAATTCGCCACCGAGGCCATGACCATAGGCAAAATCGAGAGTGACCGGATGTTGCTTATCGGCACCCAGCAAAAGCGCTGCTTCCGGCCCCCACTTTCCAAAATCCTCCTCCACGTCGACAAACACGCCCAATTTCAGGAAGTGTTTTTCCTCGGAGCCGAGAGCGCGGGCGCCATAGATGTCAAAGGACCCATGCCAGGAATCTGCAAAGTGTTTGTGCCCAAAGGCGTAACCGCCCAAGGCCTGACAAGCTATCAAATAGGAATCTGTCTCAAACAAGACCGAGGAAACCCCCGCCGAAAGCAGCGTCTGGAATTCCGTGACATTAAGATGCGAGTGCCACGAGAGCTTCTCCGACTCACCCGGAGAGCGGATCCCCAGATTGAATCCGCCGAGGGCCAGAGAAGGATCGCTCTCCAAATTTGACGACGCAGCCACATCCTGCGATTCGAGGGATTCACTCGGCACGAAAGAGAGCGAAAAAGGGCCCACCGGTGCCGAGCTCTGGGAAAAGGCACTCGACACAGCGATGCCCAGGATAAGAAGGACTGAAAGCGCGTGTTTCATGCGGCTGACCAGACGGAAGGTTGTTGCATCACGGAGATGCCAGAGGACGGATCCTAAACTCAACTCACTCACATTCGAGCAGAATCTGTTCCGTCTCTGAAAGCGCAGACTCCGACTTCTGACCGGACTGGTAGATCACCGTCTCACCCAGTATTGAGTCCATTCCGATTACGTTAGGAATTTTCATCTTCACTATTGATGAGAAATCAGTGCAAAGGTTTCACTCGGCACGATCCTGAGGCGAAAGCCAAAGGCGTAGTTCTGTGACACTTCAATCGGGGCAATTAATCGAGCTTTCGAATCGAGGTCGGCCAGGGGTCCGGGAAGCTCTCGCCCCGCGTCCAGGCGGCGACTTCTTCCTCCGTACACAAAGCATCTTCGAGGGCAGCAAAGAACGATTCTCGATCGACCTTCAACCCAATCAGGGTGATTTCGTTGTGACGATCGCCATAGACCGGATGTTCTGATTTGAGCTGCTCGGTGAGTTGCTCAATTTCTTCTGGTAAGAGTTTGGTGGCCGGATCCCTCACGATCTCGGCCCGCCAGTATCCCTTCAATTCGAGAGCGATCTGGCTCCCCGATTGTTGCCAGAGGAGGACGTCCCCAGGTCGCGAGGCGAGCCAGAGAAAGCCCTTGGTCCGGTAGAGCCCAGTGCCTAAGTGATTCTGGCAGGCCTGATAGAGGCGTTCAGGATGAAACGGTCTCGGATCACGTAGCACTAACGCTTCGACACTTTCAGCGGTCGAGACCTCGCGGGTAAGACCGAATTGCTTGGCCCGACTTTCGAGCTCGGCCAGCTTCGGTGCCGGGGTCCCCTCAAGCTGGGGGAGGAGCAATCCCGCCTGAGCCGAAAGCCCGATCGCAGCGCGCGGCTGGAGCTTCTGCAGGGTCTTGACCTGCTCTTCGAAGACCGCCTTTGCGAGGGTGTCGATCTTCGTCAGTATGATGATACTGGCGAAGGCGATCTGCTCGGCAAGGACTTCGGCTGCGCGATGGAGAGCATCATCTGGCGGAGCGGGCACCTCACCAGTGAGGATGCGTCCATCTGCGAAATCGCGGTGGAGATTCAGCGCATCGACCGTGACGATGAAATGACGGAGGAAAAATCGCTTATCCTGCGTCAGCGCAGCGATCAGAGGCCAGGGTCGTGCTGCCCCAGTGCTTTCGCAAAGAACCAGTGGAGCAGCCGGATCAAGTTTCGAGATTTCTTCGAGGGCGGTTCCAATCGAGTCGTGGAGTTGACCCCGCGCATGCTTCCCATGCAATGCCGCGACCCGACCCTTCAGTTGCCCCGGATCCGGTGCCGACTCGTCTCCCGAGAGCAACTCCGCATCGAGGCCGAACTCACTGAGGTCGTGGACGATTACGGCCGCGTCCCGCAGCGCCTCGTCGCGCCGCCAGCGCCGGAGCAGGGTGGTTTTGCCCGAGCCGAGAAATCCGCAGAGGGCAATCAGAGGAATGCCCTCCATCGTCTCAAATTGAAGTCGTCGCCGTTTATCTTACTGCTGTCCTGAACTCACTGACGGAACCAGCCTCTGAAAAGACCCTTTTTCTTGGGAGGCTCAGGACTGTGCTTTCCTTCGAAATGGACGGGCTGAGCTCGCAGGATTTGCTCCTCCTGGATCCTCTCGAGAGGACCGTATTCTTCGCTTGCGGTGGTCAAGACGTTGGGCCGAACAAAGGCGCCGAGTTCCCCTTCCCCCAGTGGGGCATTAGGGTGATAAGAACCTTCCTCCATCAACTGGCGAGTGACTGCCTCCCCTTCTCCCGGAGTTTTGATGATGTGCGGGGTCAGCAGCAGCACGATCTCTTTTCTCTCCCGACCGATACTTTGGTTACGGGCGAGGATTCCGATTACCGGGATATCACCGAGACCTGGGATCTGGGAACGCTGCGAGACGAGCCGTTCCGTGATCATTCCTCCGACTGCGATCGTCTCGCGATCCCGCGCCACGAAGGTTCCGCTGGCGGTTTGCGAAGACACGGTGTCGATCAGCTGGTTGGAGAAGCCACCGGTCGAGTCCGGCACCAGCACATTTGCTCCATTCTCGACGACCCGAGACTCTTCCTGCAGAACCCGCAGCGAGACAGTGCGATCGTCGTTGATATTTGGAGTGATGAGAAGGGTTGATCCAACCGGGCGGAATTCAATATCGGTCTGAGCCGCACCGGGTATCACGGTGCCGTTGTTGATCAGATCCTGTCCCGCGTTGAAGTTTCGGTTCAGCGGGATCTCCTCACCGATGAAAAGACGGCTCACCTCATTGTTCGCCGTCATCAGCATCGGTTTTCCGAGCGTGGTCAGCTTGTCAGCCAACTGCAGCGCGGAGATCTGCGCATTGAAAGAACCGGAAAGGTAGGTGAAAAGCAAGTCCTGCGCTCCCGGAGGAAAGGGTCCGGTCGGGTTGAAAGTGCCCGCTCCGTTGCCTTCGGTGAAGTTCCAGTCAAAAGCGGTGTCCAATCCTCGGTCGAGTTCGACCTCGAGAATTTTGACTTCGAGAAGAACTAGCGGCGTCGGGACATCCAGGGAAATCACAAGCTCACAGATCTCATCCATGGTCTGATCGTCACGGGTCCGCACCATCACCTTATTGAGGCGGTCAATCACCGTGACATAGATGTCGGCCCGCTGACTGAGGATCTGCTCGATCATCGCGGCATCCCCGGCGGCGAGCGCGGTTATCTGTTCGGCTGACAGCTCGTCTTCCGAATCGAAGCGATCCGCCGCATTGAGCTGACCGTCCTGATTCTGATTGAAGCGATTTTGATTCCCAAAACCACGCGTGTTGAAGTTCCGGTTATTGCCTAGCTGGCTAGTCAAGCCACGACCGAACTGAGCCCCACCCCCTTGACCGCCGGTATCAACACCGAAGCCTTGGCCTCGCGCGTCGATGATATCAAAGCGCTCGAGACGCTGCTGAAGGTCTTCGGTGAGGTATTCGCCAGGCTGATCTTCGTCCTCGAATCGCTGTGCAAGTTGGACTCGATCCCCATAGAGATCGCGAATCGAAAGGGCCACATCACGGGCATTCGGATACTTGAGTGTGAAGACCTGAGTCCGCTCGTCCCGGAAGGCATTCGCATCCTGAGCGTACTCTTCCGTCGTGTGGAGCCTCACGATTTCTGCGCCCGGCACATCGGTCATGTAGAGCTTGTTCGTCAGAATCATGGCATCAAGGACCTCGGCGGTGTTCACGTCGGTCAGGTGTAAACTGATTGGCGAAGTGCTCGCGTCTGCCGACACCACGATCCGAACTCCGGTTTGTTCTGAAATGGCACGCGCAACCAGGAACAAAGGGACCGAACGCATTTCGATCTTGGCGATCTCCCGGCCACTGTTGATTTCACCAGAAGACCCGGCGAGCCGGATCTCCGATTCGTTACCGGCCTGATCAACAACTGTCACGCGATCGTTCTTGATCTCTTTGACGATGACTTCGTCGCCTCTTTCGCCAACCGCTGATCCCTCCAGCGCGAGGTAGAAGCTATCGCCCTGACTGAAAATAGCGGAGCCGCTTTCATTTTCGGGTGCGGTACGACCGGCAATGACGAGGCCGACGAGGTTCAGCTCCTCCTCATCGTCATCGTCAGTATCGTCGTCTTCCGCTCCAGATCGCTCGCTTGCCCGGAGAGCTCGCAGCACCTCCTCCATTTCGGCGGAGACTTGAGTTGGGTCACCAGGTTGACCCTGCGAAAGCGCGCTCGCTGGCACCAGAAAGGCCAGCAGAGCTACCAGGAAGGTAAAGTATCTTGGATTCATCGGTTCCTATCTGTTCGTGATTCGTGTTCGGTGAGTGTTTTAAAAATGTTAGGCAGGGGAGAATTAGGTCGCCCCGTAGAGGCCCACGAAAAAGGCGATGTAGACGTAGCCAACAAGCACGCCAACGATCAGAACGACGACTGGCTCGAGAAGAGCGCTGAGCCTTTTGATCAGGACCTGAAGGCGCTCTTCGTGGAAGTTGGAGACATGGTCAAGGGTTTCCTCAAGATTCCCCGACGTTTCCCCGACCCCGATCATTTTCAGCATCATTGGAGTGTAGGCGTGGGGCTTGGACAAACTTTCCGCAAGTGAACCACCCTCGAGAACCCGCCGCCTCGCAGATTCAACCACCGCAGCGACGTAACGATTGCCGTGAATCGTTCCGAGAATACGGAGAGCTTCGACCAGTGAAATCCCACTCCCTAACAGAGTATTCATCGACCGCGCGAAGAGCGCGGTCGCGCCGGTTCGCATGATCGTTCCGATCAAGGGCACTCGAAGCAGGAATTTATCGATGCCGAGGCGGCCAGGTGGCCACAGGTAGATCATCACAAAAGTGACTATCAGAATCACCGTGACGACCCCCATGACGACGCCCCACTTTGCGAAAAAGTCGGCGATCGTCATCAAAGACTGAGTCAAAGCTGGCAAGGGACGCCCCAACGCCTCAAGTGCTTTCCGCATCGGCGGGATCACCGCTAAGACCATGTAGACGCAGATCCCGAGCGCGAAGAGGAAAGTGAAGGTCGGGTAAAAAAGCGCCGTGATCGTT
>JBCCBR010000146.1:0-7946 GCA_039033935.1 Verrucomicrobiota bacterium | reverse complement strand
GAATGCCTACATAAGAACCATAGGCGCCAGTGACCAGTGACCAGTGACCAGTGACCAGTGACCAGTGACCAGTGACCAGTGACCAGTGACCAGTGACCAGTGACCAGTGACCAATTTTCCCATGCCCGACGAACCAGAAACCCCACCCGACAAACCTGAGGAGTCCTCGATTGAACCGATCAGCGTTGCTGACGAGATGTCGAATTCCTTCCTCGACTACTCCATGTCGGTCATCATTTCTCGCGCCTTGCCAGATGCTCGCGATGGTCTCAAGCCATCACAACGCCGCATTCTTCTGGCGATGAATGACCTCAGCCTCGCTCCTGGCAAAAACTACCGGAAGTGTGCCAAGATCTGCGGCGATACGAGCGGTAATTATCACCCGCACGGCGAGGCCACGATCTACCCCACCCTCGTCAACATGGCGCAGCCATGGACAATGCGCGACACGCTCGTCGACGGACAGGGAAACTTTGGCTCGGTTGAGGGCGATCCACCGGCGGCGATGCGATACACCGAGGCGCGGCTGACCCACCTCGGCAATGTCCTGATGACGGACATGGAGAAAGACACTGTCGATTTCGTCAATAACTACGACGAGACCCGTCAGGAACCGACCGTCTTCCCAGCCGCGTTTCCAAATCTATTAGTCAACGGAGGAACCGGAATTGCCGTCGGCATGGCGACTAACATACCACCACACAACCTCGGTGAGGTGGTGGACGGCATCTGTGCCACGGTCGACAATCCATCGATCACGGTTGAGGAACTACTTGGCTACATCAAGGGCCCTGATTTCCCGACCGGCTGCACCATCCTCGGTCAACGCGGCATCTACGACTACGCCAAGACCGGACGCGGCAGTATCAAAGTGAAGGGCCGTGCCAGCATTGTCGAAGACGCCAAAGGCCGCGAACAGATCATCATCACGGAAATTCCCTACGCCGTAAACCGGGCGAAACTGGTTGAGCGAATTGCCGAACTGGCGAATCAAAAGGTGCTCCCGGAAATCAGCGCGGTGCGCGATGAGTCCGACGAGAATACAAGAGTGGTGGTTGATCTGAAAAGGGATGCCCGGAGCCAGGTCGTGCTCAACAACCTCTACAAGCACACCGCCCTCGCTTCTTCGTTCTCAGCCAATATGCTGGCAATCGATAATCGTCGGCCACGTCTGCTGAACCTCAAAGACGCGATCGTCTGCTACATCGAACATCGTCGCGAAGTGATTCTTCGCCGGACTCGCTATCTTTTGAGCAAAGCTGAGGAAAATGCCGAGAAGCTCGAAGCCTTCCTCCTCGCACTCGGAAATCTTGACGATTTCATCAAGATGATCCGTGACTCTCGCACCCGCGATGAAGCGCGCGAAAAGATCAAAGCCTACCACTTCGACACTAGCGCGGCCGAGTCGCTTGGTATTCTCTTGCGTGGTCAGGAGAGCCTGAAAATCGTCGAGGGAAAATACGCTTTCACCGACAAACAGGTCGACCATGTCCTCGATCTGCGCCTCTACCAGTTAGTCGCTCTCGAACGCGAGAAGATTAAAGAAGACTACGATGAGTTGCTGGAGAAGATCCGCGACTACCTCGACATCCTCGCTCGCGAAGAGCGAGTCCTTACCATCATCAAAGAGGAACTGCTCGAGGTTAAGGAAAAGTATGCCACCGATCGAAAGACTGACTTTGCCCCTGACGAGGGCGAGATCAATGTGGTCGATCTCATCGCCAACGAATCCAACCTCATTACCCTCTCGCACCGAGGATACATCAAACGAACGCTGGCCAGCGAGTATCGCACACAGTCTCGCGGAGGGAAAGGCCTCAAGGGAATGGAGACCCGGGAGGGAGCCGAAGAAGAGGAAGCAGATTTTGTCGAACACCTTTTTGCAGCAACAGCTCATGACTACCTCATGTTCTTCACCGACACCGGGAGGGTCTATGTCGAGCGCGTTTTTCAGATACCGGAGGGAACCCGTGTTTCGAAAGGGCGGAGTATCAAAAACCTTCTCAACCTCCAACCCGAAGAAAAGATAGCTTCGGTGTTGAGGATCGAAGCGGTTGGGAACGAAGACAAAGACGCTACCTTTGTTGAGAACAAATTCGTCCTCTTCGCGACCCGTTCTGGAAAGGTGAAAAAGACAAAGCTCTCCGATTTTCGGAACTATAGGAAAGATGGCATTATCGCGATCAATCTTGAGGAAGGCAATAGTCTGATCGACGTGAAGTTGACTAGCGGCGAGGACGAAATCTCGCTGGTCACTAGCAAGGGGTACGCGGTCCGGACTAGCGAATCGACGATTCGCCCGATGGGACGAGGCTCAGCAGGGGTTGCCGGGATCAGACCAGGCGACGACGACTGGCTCGTCGCTCTTGCGGTCGTCGACAGTACCGGGCAACTCCTCGTAATCAGTGAGAAAGGTCTCGGAAAACGCACCGCGTTTGACGAATACCCAACCAAAGGCCGAGGCGGCAAGGGTGTCATCACTTTAAAAGTCACCGACAAAACTGGCCGGGTCGCCGGTGCACTCCGAGTCGAAGAAGGCGACGACATCATGATCATGACGAACACCGGCCAGTCTGTCAGAATTCCGGCGAGCGATGCGCGGTTGACCGGAAGAAACGCGCAGGGCGTCATCCTTATGAAATTACGCGATGGCGAGGCGATTCAAGACGTCGCCCGAGTCGTAAGTGAGCCTGAAGAACTTGAAACCGAGGGCACCGAAGCGGATGAGGCCAGCTCTCCCGAAACCGAAACATCTGCCGAGTGATCCAGTTGCATGGACAAAGACTTCCTCTACACCCTTCTCAACACACCCAGCCCGACCGGATTTGAAACACCTGGTCAAAGACTGTGGGCAGACCATTGCCGGCAGTTCGCGGACCGAGTCGAGAGCGATGCTTACGGTAACGCCTGGGCGATTGTAGAGGGAGGGGATGAGGCGGCTCCCACTCTCATGATCGAAGCTCATGCCGATGAGATCGGGTTCATGGTCAAGCACGTCGAGAAGGAAGGGTTCCTCCGGATCGACCGGATCGGCGGTTCTGACTGGGCCAACGCGCGAGGGCGACGTCTGACCTTCTTTGGCGACAAAGGAGAGGTTGCTGGGATCATTGGCAACACCGCGATTCACATCCGAGATCGGAAAGACGGTGAAAAGGCACCTGAGATTCATGAACTCTTTGTCGATATTGGGGCAGGCTCAGCCGACGAAGTAGCTGAAATGGGCATCCGGGTGGGCCATCCTGCGGTTTACGCCGACGCATCTGTGCCCTTCGGAAAAAACGGGATTGTCGGTCGAGCTCTCGACAATCGGATTGGAGGATTCATCATCTCAGAGGTAGCGAAAGCCCTCACTGATGAGCGACCGACCGCGACCTGCCTTGCGCTGAATGCGGTGCAGGAAGAAATCGGCGGCTTCGGAGCGCGGATGGCCTCCTACTCGCTCAAGCCGGATTTCTGCCTCGTGCTCGACGTAACTCATGCGACTGACAGTCCTGATATTTCGGCTGCAAAGCATGGGAAAGTCACCCTCGGGGGCGGACCCGCCATCAGCCACGGAACCGCCAATCACCCGCTCATCGTCGAGCGTCTCATCGAACTCGCGAAGGCGGAAGAGATCCCGCTTCAGCATGAGTCCTCGTCTCGCTACACCGGAACGGATACAGATTCGATCTACTACCAGCGCGGTGGCATCCCCAGTGCACTCATCTCGCTGCCACTCCGATACATGCATTCGATCGTGGAAATGGCCGACTTTGATGATGTCGAGAAGGTGATCAGTCTGATGACGGCGTTCGTCCGGTCGATCAAGAGTGGGGATGATTTTCGGGTGCAGATTTGAGGCGGGATTTTCGGCTTCGGATTTGAAGGGACAGGTTGCACGTGGCTAAAGGGATTCTTTCGGAGCTTCGGGCTCGGGCTTAAAAGGTGGTTGAAACCACCTCTCCGGGGCGGCGACTTGAGTCGCCTTTGCGGTCGAGCAGGGAAGCACGAATTTTTGCCGGGCTTAGTTCGTGCTTTCGCACCGGTTTATCCTGCTTGATCACCAGAGCCCTTGCCGGATTGAGCGAGCAGCTCACCAATGACCTGTGGAAAGATCCGGTGCTCGATTGCTTTGATCTTCTCGGTCAGAGACGTTGATGAGTCTCCCGGCTCGATTGAAACGGCTTCCTGTCTCAGGATTTTTCCGGTGTCGATTCCGGCATCGACAAGATGGATGGTCGTTCCCGTCTCGTTCGCACCGGATTCAAGCGCTCGTTCGACGGCTCTGAGACCAGGATACTCCGGCAGGAGCGATGGATGAATATTCAGGACTCGCCCCTCAAATACCGTTAGGAGCGGATCGCGCAAAATTCGCATAAAGCCAGCGAGAACGACCAAGTCGACTCCCATAGCGGTGAGCCGGTCAGTCAGCTCTTTCAGCGCAGCATTGGTGAGGTAGCCCCCGCGTGTCGTTCCGGGATCGACCTTCACCAAGGGAACATCATACTCCCGAGCAACCTCGGCGATCGGGGCTTTCTCGGCATCGGTAAAGATGGCGGCACACTCTGCCAAAAGCTGGCCCGACCCGATCGCTTCGAGGATCGCTTGGGCATTGCTTCCCTGCCCCGAACCGAAGATTGCGATCCTTGGTAGCGTCTCCTCATCTTTCGCCATTCGCGAAAGGGTTGCACTGGTCGACTTTCCCGCGACCAGCGACAAAATCTGAATCTCAATGTCTAGTCGATCGAGAAGTGCCTTTTCTTCATCAATCAAAGAATCAGCCGTGTAGTCTCCCCCCTTGGTGTAAATGTGAGGCCTAATTGCTTCGATCACAGCACTGGCGCGGCGCTCTTCGAAAATCACCACTCGATCGACTGATTCGAGAGCACAGAGCACTTCTGCCCGATCTCCGGCCCGGTTGATCGGTCGGCCCGGGCCTTTCAGTTCGCGAACCGACTGATCTCCATTGATCGCAACAATAAGTGCGTCTCCGAGTGCCCGTGCTTCGGCAAGATAGCGGGTGTGCCCGACATGCAGCACGTCGAAGACGCCGTTGGTGAGGACGAGCTTCTGACCAGTGGAGTCGAGTTGATTTCTCAGCGCCACGACTTCGTCCCAATCGGATAAAAATGACACGGCCATTGAGTCTGTCATACATCGAGACTTTCGACTTTTCACCTGATGATTTTCCAGCGAGAGTCCGCCATGCATGATCCCCGGATTGACGAACTCGCCCGCCAACTAGTCCGCTACTCGACTGCGGTGAAGCGCGGGGAAAAGGTGCTGATAGAGCTCTTTGACGTGCCGGAGGCAGTCGGGGTGGCGCTGATCCGAGAAGTTCGAGCGGTGCGCGCGATCCCATTCATCAACATCCATCAGGCACGTGTCACCCGAGAGCTGGCCCGCGGCGCTACGGAAGACCAATACGGGACCATCGCTAAACACGCGATGCAGCAGATGAAGTCGATGGACTGCTACATCGCGATCCGTGGGAGCCACAACGTCAACGAATTATCCGACGTCGATCCAAAGCGGATGCAGATGCTCTCGACGAAAATGCGTCCGGTCCTCAACGAGCGGGTCAACAAGACTCGCTGGTGCGTGCTGCGCTGGCCTCACCCATCGATGGCACAAAGCGCCGGCATGTCGACCGAAGCCTTCGAGGACTTCTACTTCAAAGTCTGCCTACTCGACTACAAGAGCCTCAGCCGAGGAATGAATGCACTTGGTCGACTGATGAGCGATGCCAAGGATGTCCACATCACCGGCCCTGGTACTGACCTGCGTTTTTCAATCGAAGGAATGCCTGGGATACCCTGCGGTGGCACGCACAACATTCCCGACGGCGAGTGCTTTACCGCTCCGGTGAAAACTTCGGTAGAGGGCCAGATCAGCTACAACGCTCCGTCAATCTATCAAGGAATCGCTTTTGACAATGTCAGGCTTGAGTTCAAGCAAGGCAAGATTATCAAAGCGACTGCCAATAACACCACGGCGATTAACAAGATTTTCGATACCGATGGTGGTTCCCGCTACATCGGAGAGTTCGCGATTGGATTTCACCCAGAAATCAAGGAACCAATGCGCGATATCCTTTTCGATGAAAAAATCGCGGGGAGTTTTCACTTCACGCCGGGTCAGGCCTACGAAGTAGCTGACAATGGAAACCGCAGCTCAGTGCACTGGGATTTGGTAAATATCCAGCGCCCCGACTATGGCGGTGGCGAGATCTGGTTCGATGGAAAATTGATCCGCAAAAACGGCCAATTTATCCCGAAATCACTCCATATCCTCAACTACTGAGACTTGCCGAAATGTGGAAGGGCCTGCTCATCGTAGCGGCGAGCGGGGCTCTCGGCGCAGTCGCACGCTGGCTGCTTCAGCGATGGGTAGATGGGTTCGGACCTGTCTCCGGAGTGCCGCTTGGGGTTCTGGCAGCCAACGTCCTCGGTTGCGCCGCCTTTGGCTATATCTTCGGAGTAGGTGAGAGTCGCGATTGGCTTACCGAGGGCTGGCGGTTGGCGTTGTTCACCGGGTTTCTCGGCAGCTTCACCACTTTCTCAACCTTTTCGTGGCAGACCCTGGAACTCCTCAGAAGCGGCCAGGGGCTACTCGCGCTCACCTACGTTTTAGTCAGCATTGGTGCCGGACTGTTCGCTGTCTGGGGCGGTTTGCTCCTGGCCCGGTGATGGCTACTTCTCTTTTCGGAAGATGTAGTGATCGTTCGAAGCCGTGCCGACGAAGGTCCATCCTTCGTTCTCAACCTCAGCGATGGTTCGTGGAAGCAGATTCACGCGAAAGGCCCGTGGATCCTCGGCGAGATCTTCCGCTTTCAATCGAACTTGACCATTCTCGTCCGGCTCCATTCCGTCTTCGCGAGCAATCGAGGCAAAACCGACTTGATCCATCTGTGGTGCATTAAGGACGAGATACTCGTATTCTTCGCCAGATCCGCCGCCACCGACATTAATCAAATCAAGCCCGACGAGCGTGTTGACGATAGCAACGACAAGAATGGCAACCAAGAGGCCAAGGATTGTGTTTTTCATAGAAAGGGAATTTTTTTGAAGGAGGATTTTTTACGAGCGGCGAGAAAAACAGAAGCCGCTTCAAAAGTAAAGCCTTTTAGACTTTTTCGTGAATCCTTGAATCACCAGAAACTCCTACTGCATTAAGGCGAGAACGGACTCGATATCGTGTAGGTCATCGACCAATCCGTCAGGGTTTTCTAAGGCGAGGCTCTCCTTTCGGGAAGCGCCGGTCGCGACTGCGATGACTCTGAAACCAGCTGCGCGAGCGCACGCGATATCCTTCACGGTGTCTCCGATAATGAAGACTGAGTCTCTGTCAAATGCCCTCCCGAAATAAGTCTCAGCCCGCTCCAAAGCGATCGGACCGAGTCGATTGCGATCTGAATGATCATCTCCAAACGCTCCCGGAAGAAGCGCTTCGGAGAGCCCAAATTGTGCCAGCTTGATCCGCGCTCCCCGCTCCAGATTCCCGGTGAGGAGCCCCTGATAATAGCGGTTGGGTTCCTCTCCCAGCCTTGCAACGAGCGCTGACGCCCCCGGTAGCAACCGTGCTTTGCCGAGCGCTTTAAATGTGCTGAGATCTTGGTCCAGCGCGTTCAGATACGCCTGGAAAAAACGCTCCTGGGAAGAATCTGAAATCTCAATACCAAAGGCTGGGAACAGTCTCTGGATGAGCCCTCCATCGGTGGCGCCCCCGAGATCTAACTCCGGGAAAGCTGCCCCAGCGAGCTCAGGGAACGCCTCAAAAAAGCCAGCTTCGAGCGCCTTGAGTCCGGCACCCCCGGTGTCGATCAGCGTACCGTCAATGTCAAACAGGACGAGTGTTCCCGGTTTTCCCATCAGGCAGGTGAAGCGATCCAGAATGCTGTCGGGGCGCAATCAGTGCGTAACTGCACAAACCTTACTCCGACTTTTCGTCTTCTGACTCTTCCCCCG
>JBCCBR010000145.1:0-7958 GCA_039033935.1 Verrucomicrobiota bacterium | reverse complement strand
CGATTTTATAGGGCGCGAGAATGGCGTTGTCTTCTTTGCGATCGCCGGTTTTGAGCTTCCGCAACTCCGCCAAGATCGCAGAATTGGCAAGGTCCGGGAGAGTCTTGTGGAGGCGGGCCAATTCCTTGGCGGCTGACTCGCCTACCTGGGGAATACCAAGTCCGAAGATCCATCGATTGAGCGGAAATTGTCGCGCTCGTGCCACCGTCTCGACTATTTTGCCGGCGTTCTTTGAACCGAGGAGCCGAGGGCTCTCGTCCGTTCCGAGATTGAGTTGAGCGAGAGAATCAAGCTCCAGCTCAAACAAATCGAGCGGCCCCGAGATCACCTCGCGCTCGACCAGTTTCTCGGCAACGATGGTGCCGACGCCATCGATGTCGAGTGCCTTTCGGCTGACAAACTGGCGAACCAGATTCGCCGCCTGAGCGGGGCAACTGAGATCGAGGCACTTCCAAGCGACAAAGCCCTCCGGCCTGACGATCTCGGCCCCGCAGCTCGGACATTTTCCTCCGACAGCTTCGACAAGATTAAAGGGCTCCGCTCCAGCAGGTCGCTTTGAGGCGACGATCGAGACAACTCGCGGGATGATTTCTCCGGCTTTCTCGATCAGCACAGTGTCCCCGATCCGGACATCCTTGCGATCAATTTCGTCCTGATTATGCAGGGTCGCCCGGCTCACAGTGGTTCCCGACACGAGCACCGGATCGAGCTCAGCGACCGGGGTGAGGACTCCAGTCCTCCCGATTTGAACGGAGATATTCCGAAGCAGGGTCTCCTTTTGCTCGGGAGGGTATTTGAAAGCGGCTGCCCAGCGCGGCGCCCGTGAGGTCGCCCCGAGTCGCGACTGGTCGGCGAAAGAGTTAACTTTGATGACCGCACCGTCGGTTGCATAACCGAGCGAGTGTCTCGATTTGTCGAGCTCCCTCACTGCCTCGAGACAGGAGTCATAGGTCTCGGCCTCCCAGACCGGCAGATTTTGTGGAATACCGAGTGCCTTCAGCAAGTCACGGAATTCTTTGACCGACTCGAGAGGCGGCCCTTCGTATCGACCGAGCCCGTGAGCAATGAAGTCAAGAGGCCGTTTTGACACCTCGGCAGAGTCGAGCAGTTTGAGTGCTCCGGCAGTCGCATTTCGGGGATTTTTAAAGACGGCGAGCCCTTGGGCCTCTCGATCGGCGTTCATCCTCGAAAATGGCTCGTCGCGCATGAAAATCTCTCCGCGGACCTCGATCCAGCTCGGCAATCCCTGCCCATCGGGCAGGCGCAAAGGCACTCGATCAATGGTGCGGACGTTCTCGGTGATGAGGTCTCCCGTCGAGCCGTCGCCGCGAGTCACGGCATACTCCAGATCTCCGTCGCGGTAGTGCAGAGCCACCGCCACTCCGTCTATTTTCGGCTCGATTGTGACCGGTATTTTCTCCTCGCCAAGCGACCGCGAGAGCCGACCGAAAAAGTCACCCAGCTCGGCCTCGGAGAAAACGTCGTCGATACTGAGCATCGGAACCTCGTGAGCACGCTGCTCAAAGGCATCGAGCACCGTCCCACCGACGCGTCTGGTCGGCGAATTGGGAGAGGCCAGCTCAGGGTGGGCGGCCTCTAGCTCTTCGAGACTACGATAGAGCGCGTCGTACTCAGCATCAGAGATCTCTGGTTCAGCTTCGTCGTAATAGAGCCGGTTGTGAGACTCGATCTCCCGCGAGAGCCGATTGATTTCAGCAGCAGCTTTAGCAGCATCCATAGAGCGATTCGGGGACATCGCGACGGTCCGGAAAAATCAATCGCTGTGCTTGGTCACTTCTTCTTCTAACCGCTCGCTCAACCACTGTTTGATCATGCTCTGGTAATTTAAGTAACGGTGCCGCGCCAGCCGTTTGATCCTGCTGAGCATTTGCGGATCAAACCGCAAAGTGATGGTCGTTGATTCACGAACGTTCTGCCGATGGACCGCCGCGTTCATCAGTCTCGGATCGAGACAGTGATTCGCCCAAAATGCGGCCTCGGCCTCATCGTCTTTAAAATCGGGAATCTCGCTCCACTTTTGAATGCTCTTCATCGAAATCGGAAAGGGTCAGCCTGGATTTTTCAGGGATGATTCAAGTTATAGCCACTCAGCGTTTTTTCGCTCGTAGAAGCTCTCCTCGTCGTCGGTCATTTCTCGACAGAAAATGACCCGATAGTTTTTCCCGTCGGTCCAGAAAGAGGCGAAGAGGTGACGACTGTTGAGAGTCTTGCCGAGAGCGTAGTAGCGGGTCTCGCCATCCGAACGGTCATTTTCGGGGAGAAGTCGAATCGCAAATGGGTCCTCAAACATCTCCTCCACCTCTGGAGGGGTGATTTTTTTGAGGTCGAACTGACAACCAATCCAGTCAAATTCCATGCGCAAAGATTCAGATTCCGCTTATGCGGCAATCCAGAGATCAGAGACTAGGAGGGCTCAGATCGAAACGCAATGACAGATGACCGGCCTTTTCGCAATCTACAGGCGAATTGATAAATTTCATAACTTTAAGCTTTATTTACTATCAGTTTCGTCGTTATTTCTCCTAATTTCGTGGAGATGCGCTTTTCACAGTCAATCGTCTGGGCTCTCCCTCTACTTGCAGCGATGAGCTGCCAGACGGTGAGCTACGCACCGCCTCCGGTCGAGACGACCGTCGAGGAGGTCGAGGTCGACATGCGCGAATTTCAAGGACGGCCCGATGCCTACGCGGTGGTCAAGGGGCGACTGAGCAGCAATGCTGCGCAACTAGTCGACACAAAGCAATCCCGGGAGGGACAGGTGATTCACCTCGAGGTCATGGAACAAACGCCCCGAGGTGCTGACATGGCTGGCGACCTCACGCTTCTTCCACCGTTTCAAACGAGAATCCCGATTGAGTTGCTCGGATTGCTCCCGGGTGTCTACCAACTCAACGCGAACGGCGTCACGACAACCTTCGAAGTGCCCGAATGGGTTGACCCGGCGCAGCCTCAGTTCGCCGATCAGACTCTTGCTTCGCTCCCATAGGAGGCTGTTGAAATAACGAACCCGCTTGGATTCGCAGCTGATTTTTCGGCTAGCGAGGCGTGATATTTCTTGATAGCCATAGCTCTCAAGAAATATCACAACGAAGTGCAGACGACAAATCAGCAAGAAGACTGCGGAAGGAGTTTTTCAACAGTCTCTCAGGAGGCTGGGAAATCTCTCGTCGAGCCGGTTTAACGTGCTAAACTCACGGCTCGATTCCCCGTTATCTCTTCTATGAAGACTTGTCTTTTCGTCATCACAGGGCTCCTCTCCGTCGGGCTTTTATCACTAAACGCAGAAACTGCCGCCGATATCGCGCAACGCTTCGAGCAGCAAAAGCTCGCCGCCCTTGAAACCTACCTCAGCGAGAATCCGGAAGCTGAGGATAAAGATCTCGCTCTGACCCTCATTATCGGAGCCAAACTCTCAAGCGGTGACTTCGAGAGCGTCCCGAGTTTGCTGAGCCAGCGCTACGAGCTTCAACCCAAAGGACCTGACGCCGATCTGAACGCCATTATTCAGGAGATCGTCCAGCCAATGGTCCAAACTGCGGTCATCACCGGCGATCGCGATGCGGCCAAAGCCCTCATCACCCAGGTGAAAAGCGACTTTTCGGCAAGCCCGCAATCATCTCAGCTCAACCAGATCCTGGATCAGATCGGTGCCGATCTCTACTTGCCGGGCGTCGGCGATAAGATGGAGATTGCCTTCACCTCGACCACCGGAGACGACATCGACGTCGCTGCGATGAAGGACAAAGTCATCCTGATCGACTTCTGGGCGACCTGGTGTGGTCCTTGTATCGCTGAGATGCCGAATGTCGTCGCCGCCTACGACAAATATCACGAGGAGGGCTTCGAGGTGATTGGCATTTCGCTGGATGACGACGAGGCGAAACTCAACCAATTCATTGCGGACAACGAGATGCCCTGGCCACAGTATTTCGACGGGAAAGGCTGGGAAAACGAGATTGCGCAACGCTTTGGAATCGGGAGCATTCCGGCCACTTTTCTCGTTGGGAAAGATGGGACCATCGTCGCAAGCAATCTGCGAGGTCCGGCTTTGGAAGAAGCTGTCGAAAAGGCGCTCGCCGACTGATCCTTTGGGCGATCTTTGGAAACGCTGATGAGGACGAATTTCCGAAAAGTGGCTGCTGTGCTCTTAGTCTGCGCCGCCCTCCTCGGCGCAGATGGACAAGCCGAAGAGCTGATTCTCTCGGACGACTTCGAGCGAGAAGAGAGTCAGGAAATTAGCGATGAAGTCGGCAATGGCTGGGAGACCAATAGCGCGAATCGTGCTGCCGGCGAAAAGCAGGCCGACCTGCGGGACGGAGCCCTCCATGTGCGGATGCATGAAAAAGCCGACCATAGCGTCTCGGTGACCCATGCCGTGGAATTCCGAAATGGCTCGGTCGAGCTTCGATTTCGCCTCGATCACGAGAAAGACTCGCTTCGAATCAACTTTGCCGATCTAGACTACAAGAAAGTGCACGCCGGCCACCTGTTTCAGGCCATCATCAGTCCCAAGGGGATCGATTTGGTCGATCTCGCCGGGGGAATCATGTCTCTCGAAACCCGGCAAGCAAAGCTCGATGGCTCACTGAGCAAAGAAGCAGCCCGCGCCATTGTCAAAAAAGCCACCACCTCGATCGAAGCTCCCGTCGAAGTCGGAGTCTGGCACCAGATCAAGCTCAGCATTTCTGACGAGACCCTTGTCGTCGAGCTGGAAGGGACCACGCTCGGCGAAGCCTCCTTCCCTTCAATCGCTCACCCCACCAAACGAAAGCTGCGCCTCGGAATCCAGCGCGAGGCCGTAATCGATGACGTGAAGGTTTTTCGGGGTGCGGACTGACTCCGCCTCCGAACACAGCTTAGGCATTCCCCGACATTTTCCGTTTTCACAAGGCTCAAATCTGGCGACCTTCTCGTCTGCCGAGCCGCGACCTACTGGAGCGCTCAGCCTTGCCCAACCGTATCTAATTGGCGCACCAACCGCTTTGTCCGACATGACTGAAAATCGCATCGATCGTTGTTTCTCCGCGCTGCACGAGAAATCAGAATCGGCATTCGTCGCCTACGTCTGCGCAGGCGATCCTGACCTCAACCGATCCCTCGAAATCCTCTTCGCCCTGGAGCGAGCCGGGGCTGACATCATCGAGCTCGGCATTCCTTTCTCCGACCCGATGGCCGACGGGATCGTCAACCAGATGGCCTCACACCGTGCGCTCGAGTCCGGTGCTTCGACCGCCGGAGTTATTGATCTGATTCATCAATTTCGGCAGCGCTCGGAAACGCCACTGGTTTTGTTTACTTACCTGAATCCAGTCTACAATTACGGATTCGAAAGATTCCATCGAGACGCTGCTGCGGCAGGCGCAGATGGGATTCTACTGCTCGATCTCCCACCTGACGAAGCTGATCGCAACAGCGAGCTGCAGCGGACCGATCAGCTCAAACACATCAGGCTGATTGCACCGACAACGCCTCAGGATCGCGTCCCGGTGCTTGCCTCCTCCAGCGAAGGCTTTGTCTACTATGTCTCTCGCGAAGGGGTCACTGGGGCTCAAACCAGTCTCGCCGAGGGAATCAGCGAAAATGTTGCCGCAATCAAATCGCACACAGAAGTCCCGGTTGTGGTCGGTTTCGGCATTTCGACACCCGATCAGGCAGCAAGCGTCGCCCGCTCAGCCGACGGCGTCGTGGTTGGAAGCGCTATCGTGAGACAGGTCGAAGCAGCAGGAGCGTCTGACACAGTCGCGGCGACCGTCGAGGCATTCGTCAAACCGCTTGTCGACGCGGTCAAGTCAGTCTAGTTTTCGCCTCACCCCGACCCTGCGATTCCGCTGATCCGCTTGGTCCAACAAGCGCCAGATCTATGTTGTCATTTACCAAAATGAACGGTGCCGGGAACGACTTTGTCGTGATCGATAACCGAGAGAAAAGCCTCGCTCTGACCCAGGCTCAGATTGCCCGTCTCTGCGAGCGTCAGCGCGGTATCGGCGCAGACGGCTTGCTTCTCGTCGAGCCCGCCGAAAACGGGGCCGACCATCGCATGCGTTACTACAACGCTGATGGTGGAGAGGCCGAGATGTGTGGGAACGGTGCCCGCTGCTTTGCCAGATTCGTGAATCAACTGGCTGGTGGAGGGCTTGATTCAACCTCATTCGAAACCATTGCCGGGGTAATCGGTGCAGACTTTATCGGGGATCAAGTCAGACTCGCCATGAGCGAGCCGTTCGATCTCAAAATCGGCGCGGAGCTATCGATCGATGGCGAAGCGACGACGGTCCACTCGGTCAACACCGGCGTTCCCCACGCTGTCGTTTTCGTCGAAGACCTTGCTTCGACCGAGGTCAATCGGCTCGGTGCCGCGATCCGATTTCACGATCATTTCGCGCCAGCTGGGACTAACGCAAATTTCGTTGAAGTGATCGGGCCCAGCTCGATCGCGATTCGGACTTACGAGCGCGGAGTTGAAGCCGAGACTCTCGCCTGCGGGACTGGGATGGTCGCATGCGCGTTGATTCATCACCAACTGACCGACGCGGCTTCTCCAGTATCCGTTAAAGTGGCCGGGGGCGACACCCTCGAGATCGGATTCGAGCCCGGGGACGACGGACAATACTCCGCGGTCACTCTCCTCGGCCCGGCTGACTTTACTTTTTCAGGAACCCTCACGGAATCTCTCTGATCGCCGACCTTCCTTTTTTCCACGACCATGTTTGCAGGCACCCACACCGCCCTCGCTACTCCATTCAATGAAAATGGGACGATTGATTCCGATGCATTTCGGACCCTGATCGACCAGCAGTTTGAGTCGGGTATCAGTGGCGTCGTCCCGGTCGGCACAACCGGTGAAAGTCCGACTCTTTCGAACGAAGAACACCATCTCGTGATTGAGCTGGCGGTCAAGCAAACTGCCGGGAGAGGGCTCGTCATTGCCGGGACTGGATCCAACTCGACCCGCGAGGCGATCGATCTGACCCAGGCAGCTGAGCAAGCAGGTGCCAATGCTGCGCTGCTGGTTACTCCCTACTACAACAAGCCTTCGCAGGAGGGTCTCTTCCAGCACTATCGAGCAATTGCCGAATCGACCGAGCTCCCCCTGATGCTCTACTCCATCCCCGGCCGCTGCCACATCCAGATCGAGACTGACACGATCGAGCGCCTGATCGAGGCATGTCCCAACATCCGCGCCGTGAAAGAAGCCGGGGGCATCACCGAGCGCGTTCGCGAAATGCGAAGTCGGTTACCCGAAGAGTTTGAGATCCTCTCCGGAGACGATGCCCTCACAGTCGATTTCATGAAAGAAGGCGCCGTCGGTGTGGTTTCGGTCGCTTCGAACGTGATTCCGAGCGTCATGGCCGACCTCACCCGAGCCATGCTCGACGATCGTCCTGGCGATGCCGAAGCGCTTCATGCCCGCTATGAACCTTTCTTTACAGCGCTCCTCAAGCTCGACACCAATCCTGTTCCGATCAAAGCTGCGCTCGGCATCCTCGGGACCTGTCTGCCAAAGCTGCGCCTCCCCTTGGTCGCTCTCTCAGAGGAGAAAACTGAGGAGCTACGTGCCATCCTCGAGTCCCTCGAGATCGGCAGGTAGTGGGTCGGCCCGCCAACAACTTATCTGAATCCAATCATGCTGAAAATACTCGTGACTGGCTGCCGTGGTCGGATGGGACAAGCCGTCAGCACTGCAGTGATAGAGGACCCCGAGACTCACATCGGGGCAGGAATCGATCTTGGAGACTCGGTCGAAGACGGTCTCGCCAAATCCGACATCGCGATCGATTTCACCCTCCCCTCTTTCACCAACGAGCTGATCGATGCCGTCCTCGAAGCGGGGACTCCTCTCGTCATGGGAACGACCGGACATGATGAAGGGCAACTGACGCTCATTCGCGAAGCCTCTCAGCGTCTCCCGATCGTCCATGCCCCGAACTTCTCCATCG
>JBCCBR010000144.1:0-7974 GCA_039033935.1 Verrucomicrobiota bacterium | reverse complement strand
CGTTAAGTTGAATAGGGAACTGGTTACTGCTACGATTGAACTATGGATTGGAGCGGTTGTACAGCTGTCGAATCTAGAGAGGACAAGATGAGTGGAGTTCCTGTGTTCGCAGGCACGAGAATCCCTGTCTCCACACTTTTCGAAAATTTAAAGGCGGGAGCGACAGTCGATGAGTTTCTTGACTGGTTTCCTGGTTCGAACAGAAGCCAGATCGATGCAGTAATGGATTTCGTGTCAGATTCCGAGACTCAGCAAGCAGCGTGAGGATTTTCTTCGATCAAGGAACGCCTGCCCCTCTAAGGCGGTTTTTGCCCGAAGGGTCGGTCACGACATCAGCCGAGCGGGGTTGGAGTGATCTTTCCAACGGTGCCTTGATTTCGATTGCTGAGAAAGAGGGATTCGATGTCTTGTTGGATGCAGGGTGGTCACAGGGGCTCTTGATTTTATGGGGTATTGCCTGGATGACTTGTGCACTTTTACCTCGATCTTTTCGACTGCATCGTTCTCCTCGTTTTTACCGCCTCACTCCCGTTTTCTTTCTGGCAGCTTGTGCCGGGTTTCATCTACTCAGAATACAGTTTGCTGTTTCCGAATCGATTGAGCAGGGCGGTATTTCACTGGAATCTCGAGACTACATCCAGCGGGTAATTCGAACTGCTGGTATTACATCTGCGGCTATGGCTGCTTTAATATGGAGTATGTATGTCTTCAACCGACTGCGAGACGGAGCCGAGTCGACGAGGCTGGATGGCTCAGACTTAGAGTCGCCGGGAGTCGAATGATTTTTATCACTCGAACCTTCAACCTTATGTCGAGGTCGTTTTTTCAGCTTCGCCTATGCCGCCAGTGAGCTGCAACTCGTGCTGGAGACCCCCAGTTTCGCGATCTTTCTACCCTCCGATCGCGATCATTTTACGGCCGGGTTGGTAGTTATTTCGAAAGTCGTGCTGCTCGGGCTTGCGGTCGACGACGTCGAGAATGAGCCGGGCGATTTCGGCATCTGTTACCCGAGGGGATCGAAGCGCCTCGCGAAGGTCGAACTCGAGGTGGCTTCCGAGGCAGGGGCGGAGTTTGCCTTCACAAGTCAGCCGCAGCTTGTTGCAGCTCTCACAAAAGTGCAGATTGGTCATCGCACCGATGAAACCGATGATCTGGCCCGTGCTTTCGATCTCGAAGTAGCTGGCCGGTCCGTTGGTGCGGACGTCTGGCCGTGCCGTCAGTTTGCCAAGCCGAAACTCCAATAGCTTTCTGGCATCGTGGGTCGACATGAAGTTGTCTTCGCTGAGCACCTCGGTGTTGCTGACCGGCATCAGCTCGATGAAACGGAGGAGCAAGTCACGCTTCCGGGCGAACTCGACCAGATCCCACAATTCATGCTCGTTGCGGTGCCGCATCAACACGCAGTTCATCTTGAGGCGATCGAAGTCGGCTGCACGTGCCGCATCGATGCCTTCGAGCAATTGCGGGAAAAAATCGCGACCAGTCGTTTTCGCATACTCGGCTGGATCAAGCGTATCCAGCGAAAAGTTGATGGTGTTAACTCCAGCAGAGCGAATTGCCTCGGCAAAGGAGACCGAGCGTCCCGGTGCCTGACGGGCGAGGAGGGTGCCGTTGCTGGAGAGACCGACTTCATCGATCCCGGGTATCGCCGAGAGCTCTTCGAGAAACCAGAGCACATCCCGGCGAGTGAGTGGCTCGCCACCGGTGACCCGGATTTTCCGCACTCCAAGACCGGCACTGATACGAACCACTCGCAGGATTTCCTCGTAGCTGAGAACGACCTCGCGCGAGAGCCATTCCTGCGCTTCGCTCGGGAGGCAGTAGACGCATCGCTCATTGCATCGATCGGTGATCGAGATGCGCAGGTAGCTGATGCGGTGGCCAAAGCGGTCTTCCATGGTTGGTCAGACTCCTGCTCCTCCCCAGCGGACTGCCCCGCCGTTGGCAAATTCGACCCACCGCTCGACTACTCGCACCATCTCGACGTCGGTCCCGACGGCCCAGCCCCAGTCGGAACTCGCCCCAATTGCAGGGCGCTGTGCGGTGGTGTGTCCGATCCATTCCCAACGCCCCCACTCGGGTCCATTCTCTGCCCGATCGGGTCTTCCCCAGGCGAGCTCGACTGCCCGACGCGACATCCCCGAAACGATTCGGCCTTCGCGTATCGCGTCCTGAAAAACCGGCGGTTGCGCGTAAAAGGCGGAGGGATTTCTTGAAACGCGTTGCTCGACACCCCCATTTCCAGCACAGGCAGTCGCTAGGGCAACGAAGCACAAAAGTGCGAGAACTCTGAGGCAGGCCACGATCACCGATCAAGGTGACGGTTGACTAGCTTGCGCGCAAGCGATTGCTGCGTCGGTTGCGGTCGGGGCGATCTCCTCATAAGCTGACGCGTGTCCGCCATTCTTACCGTCAACAATCTCGTCATGCTGAAGCGTCGCCGGAGGCGAGGGTGGTTTCGCTACGAGAGAAACGATTCGCGTTTACTCGATGGGATCAGCTTTTCGATCGCCCCGGCCGAGGCCTTTGCAATCGTGGGGGAAGAGGGTTCGGGGAAGATGGCGTTGACGATGGGGGTGATGGGACTGCAGCCGATTGAGTCGGGCGAAATCCTGCTCTACGGCCACGATGTCGCCTCGCTGGGGCCGCGACCAATGAGGCGACTTCGAAAACGGGCCCAGGCCGTCTTTTCCGATGGTTTCGGGCAGCTCACCCCGACTCATACAGTGGACGAGGCGTTTCGCGAAGTGGTCGATCTCTGGTATCCGCGCGCAAGCCGCAGCGATCGGCAGGAGCGACTCGAGAAAGTGATGATCGCATCTGGTCTGCGGGAGGCGATTCGAGAGCTTTATCCGGCCGAACTCGATGCGGTCGAGCGTCAGCAAGTCGCTCTCGCTCGGGCTTTGTTATCGGAGCCAGACTTGCTGATCTGCCATGACATCACTCGCGCGCTCGATGCGGTCGCCACCGCCGAGCTGCTTTATCGAGTGTTGCAGATCCGGGAGATTTTTTCACTCTCGCTTCTCATTGTGACCGACGATCTTGCGGTAGCTCACCATTTGAGCGATACTTTGGCTGTGCTGCATCGTGGCCGGATTCTTGAACAAGGGAATCGGCAAGCGATCGTATCCCACCCCGAGCATGAATACACGAAGCGACTTGTCAGTTGCTCTCTGTAGCGCGTTGCTCGCAGCGGTGGCATGACAATCGCGACCCACACGAGCGTGCAGTCCTCCTAACAATGACCCCTCTGCTTCGAAAATTCCTCGGACTGAACTGGCTGCTCTTTGCCAATATGGTCGGGTTGCTCGTGTTCGGGGTGTTTGCGATTTACAGCGCGTGCTGGATGCGGGAGTCGGCGGATCTGACGGATAAGTGGCGAGATCAAATCGTCTACATCCTGGTTGGTTTTGTGTTCTTCTTCGCAGCGAGCCTGACCGATTATTCGTGGATCAAGTATCTGGGGATTCCCTTTTACATCTTTGGATTAGCTCTCGTGATCTACACGACTTTCTATGGCGCGGAGATTAACAATGCCCGCTCCTGGCTGGAAGTCGGCGGCCAACGCTTTCAGCCATCCCAGGTCGGTATCGCCGGGGGCATCGTCTGTCTAGCTCTGGCGCTTTCCACGTTACACCGGATCCACCCGATCCTTCGAAATCCATGGATTCGATTGATCATCACCGGCGTGATGGTTGCGATCCCTTTTGCCTTCGTTTTGGTCCAGGGCGATTTTGGATCGGCGATCGTGTGGTTGCCGGTTTATGGGATGATGGTCATCATTGGGAATATTCCATTCCGCTACCTCACCGTCATCATCCTCACGGTGACGATGGTGGTTCCATTTGCCTTCTTTTTCGGTCTCAAGGACTACCAGAAAAAGCGAATCACGGTCCAGTTCGACATGCTGATGGGTAAAGAGGTCGATACCCTGCGCGAAGCCTATAATGCTCACTACAACATTCTCGCGATTGGCAGTGGTGGCTGGAGCGGGAAGGGGTTCAAAACGGAGGAGTCAGTCAACAATGAGGGCTTTATTTCACCCGACACTGCGATCAACGACTTCATCTTCCCAGTACTTGCCGAAGAGCACGGTTTTCGCGGGAGCATTTTGATGCTGGGGGGATTCCTGCTACTCCTGCTGCAGTTTATCTTCGTGGCCTTTTACAGCCGCGACATGATGGGACGCCTGCTGGTTGTCGGGGTGCTGGGACTCTTCTTTGCGCACATTTTTCAGAACGTCGGGATGAATCTCTTGATCACCCCGATCACAGGTATCCCGCTCCCGCTGATCAGCTACGGTGGCACCTTCGTGATCGTGATCATGTTTCTGCTCGGCTTGGTTCAGAGCGTCTGGGTTCACCGGATCGATCCGAACTCGAAGATTGAGCGACCGAGATTGAGGATCAGCCACCTCGATTGATTCGGCCTCTTTTTTCGGACTTTGGAACTTCGGAAGTGGAGCTTGCAGCCTCCGCCGAAGCATTGTAAAACCGGCTCTCTTTTCGATGATCGAGGTCAATCAACTCACCAAGCGCTATGCCGGTCGCACCGCAGTCGACGCGATTTCCTTTGAGGTGGGTAAAGGCGAGATTGTTGGCTTTCTCGGGCCCAATGGGGCTGGGAAAAGCACAACTATGAAGATGCTGACCTGCTTTCTCTCGGCAACCGAGGGCTCCGCAAAGGTCGCCGGCTACGACATCTATCGCGACTCGATCGACGTGCGAAAGCGGATCGGCTACATGCCGGAAAACGTCCCGCTCTACCCGGATATGCGAGTCGCTGAATACCTTCGATTTCGCGGTCGGCTGAAAGGTTTGCGATTTCGCGAAGCAAAGCGGGCCGTCGACGAGGCAATGGACGTGTGTTCGCTCACCGACGTCTCGAAGCGAATCATCGGGACTCTCTCAAAAGGCTACAAGCAGCGAGTCGGCCTCGCTGATGGCCTCGTCAACAAGCCTGAATTGCTGATACTCGATGAACCGACCAATGGGCTCGATCCTCGCCAGATCCGGCAGGCCCGCGAGCTGATCCGACGGCTCGGCGAGCGGCACACGATTTTGATTTCGACGCACATCCTTTCCGAAGTCGAGATGATTTGTGGTCGTGTCGTGATCATTGATCGAGGGAAGATCCGGGCATCCGATCAGCCGAGCACCTTGGTGCGCAGATTGCGACGGGCAGGGGAGGTGGTCCTCGAATGGGAGGCGCCAGAAGAGTCGTCGGTCACGGCCGTCCGAAAGCTGGAGGGCGTTGCTGAAGTAGAGCTTCTCGAAAGCAGCTCAAAGTGGTGCACCTTGCTGGTCAAGACCGAGCCGAATCAAGACATCAGATCCGAGCTGTATGATCTTTCGGTAGTGAGAGACTGGCGCATTAGAGAGTTGGCGAGCCGGACAGCGTCGCTTGAAGATGCTTTTGTTGATTTGGTTGAATGACTGTTTTGCGCCGGAGGCGCGGTGAAAGGTAACAAGTAAAAGGTAAAAGGTAAAAGGTGAAACGTCGATGTGCGAAGGTTTGAAGGTGCGAATGTCTGAAAGGGTAGTTAGTGCGGCGTGGTCGCCGCAGGATTTGTAGCTATTTACGGAAGAACACGCTGCACTTGACCCCGTTTTGGCAAACGCGGCTACAAAGGACAAAGGACAAAGGACAAAGGACGACCGATACTGAACCGGACCACGTTTTTGCAAACGCGGCTACAACCGACAAAGGACCAGTGACAAATCACCAGCATGCGTGCTTTTCTGATACTATTTACTAAAGAGCTCCGCTCCTTCTTTTTATCACCGCTCGCCTGGGTGGTGATGGCGTTGTTTACGTTTTTGAACGGCTGGCTTTTTGTGAATCTAGTTCAGGCAATGCGGTTGCAGGTCAGCCCCCGTAGTCTGGTTTATAATCTTTTCGATTCAGGATGGTTCTGGATGGGGTTCTTCATCCTCTTTCCACTCCTCACGATGAGGCTCTTTGCTGAGGAGCGGAAAATGGGGACGCTGGAGGGGCTTCTCACCGCACCGGTCAGAACGATCGAGGTGCTGCTCGCTAAGTATCTCGCCACTCTGGTGGTTTATGCAGCGATTCTAGTTCCGGTCCTGCTGTTTTTTCCCGTCTTTCAGCTCATCACCGGAGAATCAGCTGCTTATCAAGGCGGGGCCTTTCGGGGTGCAATGCTCGGACTCCTACTCGTCGGCGCTCTCCACGTCGCGATGGGTGTCTTCGCTTCGTCGGTGACGAGTAACCAATTGATCGCCGCGATGCTCACATTCGTTCTTGTGATGATGCATTACTTCCTCGGGTTTCTGAGCCAATCCGGGGTCATGGCAGGCTCGATCTGGAGTGAGGCGCTATCCTATTTCTCAACGACGGGGCACATGCAACTCCTCTCCGAAGGTCTGATCGATAGTCGTCCGATTCTCTACTACGTGACGGCTTCAACTTTGATCCTTGCCTTCACTCATCACATTCTCGAGTCTCGCAAGTGGCGAGCCTGATCTTCCGTATTTATGGCGAAAACTCCCAAAGCTGAGTCAAAGACTACCCCAGACAAGTGGGCTTTCCTGAGAGCCGCACGGACTCGCACGGCACTGTTGGTGGCGGGACAGGTCGTCCTCATGGTCGTGGTTTTCTCCCAGGTCAATTACCTCAGCTGTCGACGCCACACGGCCTGGGATCTGAGTCAGAACGAGCGATTCTCGGTCTCCCCGACGACGGGAGATTTTTTGGGGACGCTCGCTTCCGAAGTTACTCTGGTGATGGCCTTTCTCGGCTCGTCGGATCTCTATCAGGATGTGAAGGCGCTCGTGACCGAGTACGACCGCCTCGGGGGAGATATGGTCGGGAGTGAGTTTCTCGATTTGAGCCGAAGTCGAGGCCGGATCGAGGAGTTGCGCGATCGCTACCAACTGGAGTTCAGTCGCGATCAGATCCTCTTGATTGGTGAGTCGGGCAGGATCAAGACGATCTCCGCCGAAGAGATGGTGAGTCGTGATGCGGCGAATGGACGAATCGTCGAGTTCCGTGGTGAGGAGGCGCTCACCAGCGCAATCCTCGAAGTGACCGAGCTTCGCCAACGGAAGGTTTATCTGATATCGGGAGATCGCCGCGTAGATGAGCTTTCCGCGATCGCGAAAACTCTCCAACCGCTGGTTAATTCGCAGAATGCCCGGCTCGAAGCGCTTCCGCTGGAGGGTCGTGCGTCTCTTCCCGAGGACACCGATGTGCTGATTTTTGCCGGCAACACCAGCGATCTGACCGCCCGCGAGCTGGGCCTGGTCCGCGATGCGTGGATGACTCAGCAGATCGGTCTGCTTTTCATGCTCGACCCCCGGGTCGACACGCCGGTGATGAACGCGTTTCTGCGAGAGCATGGTGTCGCTCCGCGGCAGGATCGAGTCATGAGTGTGGTCAGCATCCCCGGAGTGGGGGAGCAGCGCATCCCGGATGTTCCGGTTTCGCTGATGCCGGGAGACGGGCCGACCCGGGAGCTGCCGGCCCTATCGCTGCAAGTGTTAGGACATACCCAGTCGCTCGAGGTCCTCTACGAAGACGAATTGTTGCGGTCTGAAAATATTCGTCCAAGCCCACTCATGCTCGCGGCCGATGGCTTTTGGGGTGAGTCGGAATATCAGGGTGCCAATATTTCCTACAATCCCGATCTCGACTTCGGTCAGCCAGTTTTCACGGCGGCCTCGGTCGTGCGGGGCCGTCCTGGCGATGTGATGTTGAGTGAGGGGGCCTCGCGCCTCGTCGTGATTGGCAATCCCGACATTATCTCTCCATCGGGGAACAGCGATAAAGTGGCCGCTGATTTTGTGCTGGCTTCGATCAACTGGGTGATGAGTCGGGAGCAGTTGATCGGCATCTCGCCCCGTAGACCGACCGCTTTTACCCTCAATATCAGCCCGCGGGACTTTGGTCTGCTCCAGACCCTGATCGTTTTCCTGCTCCCTGCAATCGCGCTCATGGTTGGCAGCTTTGTCT
>JBCCBR010000143.1:0-7990 GCA_039033935.1 Verrucomicrobiota bacterium | reverse complement strand
AAGAGCAGTTTCCTCTGCCTTCGACTTGGCTTGATGGTCGCCCGCTAATGCCGCGACTTCTTTACGGACAGTGCCGAGCTGCGCCTCAAGTGGCCCGATCGCCCCGTCAGCTTTTGCTTTTTCAGAGGCCGCAGTTTTGAGGCGGGCGTCGAGGGTAGCAAGGGTCCCCTGCGCGTTTGCCTGGGTTTTCCTGGCTGAGGCGAGAGCTGCTTCGGCAGCCGAACGCCGATCGATCAGTTCTTGGCTCGGCTGTTTGCCGTCCTTCGAGGCGGCCGCGACCGCTTCTTTGGCCGTATCGACGGCCCTCTGGGCATTAGCCACCGTCTGAGCAATCTCAGTCGTTACCTGGGTGGCTGCATTTCGCTGCTGCTGGATCGAAGCGAGAGCGTCGGCAGCGGCCTTTTGAGCCGAGCGCGCCTGTGAGAGCTGCGATGCTACCGACTGTTCCTGCTGCCGCTTTGCGGCGAGGGCTGCTTCTGCTGACTTTCGAGCCGAGACGGATTGCTGGTGCGCAGTGCGGAGTTGAGCGAATTGCTTTTGCTGCTCAGGGCTAAATGCTGGTTTGATCGCCGCTGCTGCGGCGGCGGCTGCTTCAGCGGCAGAGATAGCTTTTTTTAGGGCTTCTTCCGCGGCCGCGAGAGTAGCGGTGGAATCGGCGATCGCTTTCTGGGCAGTTCCTTCCTCAGTGCGAAGAGCCTCGAGCGCTTGTTTTTCTTTATCCCGATTCGATCGGTCCGCTTCGAGCGATTTTTTGGCTGCCTCGAGCTTTGCCGCGAGACCGTTAACCGCAGATTCCAATGCGGCCATCTCGCGAGCACGCTGGTCTCGCTCCTTCTTCGCAGCGTTGACTGCTGAATCTGCATCGGATTGGCCTTTCTTGGCGGCGACCAGTGCTGTTTCGGCCGCTTTGGTAGCTTCTTCGAGCTTTGGAATCTCGCCAGTGACCTCTCGGATACGGAGCTCTGAATAGACGATCTGGGTATCAATTGTTGGAGGATTGGCGTCCAGTTTAGCCAATTCGACCCCAGCGGCGACGTCCCAAACCGTCAGGTGGCCATCGAGATCACCAGTGAAAACCCGCCTACTGTCATGGCTCCAGGCGACGCTCATGACGATGTCTCCATTCACCTTGATCGTGCGAATCGCCGACCCGTCACCCTTCCAAAGCTTCAGGCTGCCGTCTCTGCCGACCGTGGCGATGGATCCGTCAGGGGCGTAATCGACCCCGAGCGCTCCGCCACCATGCGCGTTCCATTTTTTGACCTGCTTGCCTTCGTTCATCTCCCACAGGATCGCTTGCCCGTCTTCTGAGACGGAGACGAGCATGTTCCCATCGGGTCGCCAGTCGAGGTCTGTCACTGCTTTGGAATGACCTTTCAGGGTATAAAATTCATAACCGGAAGCGGCCTCCCAGACATAGAGGCCCCCGTTCCGTCCGCCGGTTGCGAAAATCACACCATCCGGACTGTAGGCCGCCGTCAGCATCCAGTCGGGGTGCTTTTTGATGCTGGCGATTTCCTCGCCTGCCACGGTGTCCCAAATTTTGATATTCCGACGCGGCCCTCCGAGGATCACATTTTTGAGGTCTGGAGAGATGTCAGCGCCGAGCACGATATCGTATTCCTTTCCGACCTCGATTACCCGTTCGCCTGTCGTGATGTCCCAGGCGACCACGTTCCCTGCCTTACCGGCACGACCGCCGCCGCAGGAAAGAAAAGCGCCGTTGCTGCTAAACGAGAGGGCCTGAGGGAATCCTTCCGGGTAGGGGAGGACGCCCAATAGATCAAAATCCTCCGAATGATAGAGGAGAACCTGCTTCTGGCCCGGAACCGCAACGATGGGAGCCCAAGGGCTGTGAGCGATCGACGGGACGGAGTTTGGCCTCTCTGTCACGATCTCCGGCTCGAGGATTAGGTGCTCAGGCATCGGCGGGGGACCTTCTGGCTTCCCCGTCGTGGTGATCATATCCAGATCGAGCTTGGGTTTGTCTGACACCTTCGCCTTGCTCGAACTTGTTTCGAGAACGCCCCCGTCGATCCAAGCCGCGATGATCGCAAGCTCGTCCGAGGTTGCTTTCGTTCCTCGCGGGGGCATCACAGGCTCCTCGGTATGGGCTGTGAGGGTATAGAGGCGCGAGCCACTCGGATCGCCAATCGAAACGATTTCCCCACCAGAGCCGCCTGTCATCGTCGCCCCGTAGGTTGAAAGATCGAGACCGCCTTTCGATTCGTCGGGGTTGTGACAATTCACGCACCGGTTCTCAAGGACTGGCAGCACGTCATCAATGAAGGTCACCTTCTTTTCGTCTTTCCCGTAGGCGTCGGGGAGCGCGGCGAATGTAAGGAGAACTAGAACTGAGGCGGATTTTCTCATGATCTACTGGAAACGGTAATCAGATTTCGGAGTCTGGCCGGAGTATCACCCCAGTTAGCTGAAAATGATACGTTATTTGACGCCAAAGTCGTTTGTTTTCGCTTCCCTTTTTCGCGGAGGGAACGACGTCACTCGGAGGCGGCGTCATCGCGGGATAGGCGTAGGATTCCAACCCCAATGCCGTCTCTACGTAAAGACGCCCCTTGTTGACGGGGGCTCTGATCCGACGTTTCTTTACCGATCCGAACCAAAAAAATTGTGATATGAGTGGATGCTCTGGATTCTTTAATTCTGGCCTGGCAAATCGCCGGGAGTTTCTCCAAGTCGGCTTTGCTGGCGGTATCGGGCTATCGTTGCCCGAGCTTCTAAAAGTGGAGGGACGCGCTGAGCAGCATGCTGCAAAGTTTTATGAGTCCCGTGAAGGTGTCGCTAAGTCTTTGATCCACATTTACTTGCCTGGTGGCATGGCTCATCAGGAAACATGGGATCCCAAGCCTTACGCACCGAGCGAGTATCGCGGACCTTATCGTGCGATCGATACCAACGTCGACGGACTTCAGTTCAGCGAAAACTTCAAAAATCTCGCGAAAGTCGCCGACAAGATGACGGTGATTCGTTCGATGACCCACGGTGAAGCTGCCCACGAAAGGGGCACTCACAACATGTTCACCGGCTACAAACCGAGCCCGGCGATCAATTTTCCGAGTTTTGGTTCAGTCATTTCCCACGAATTTGGGCCTCGGAAAAATCTTCCGCCCTATGTTTGTGTTCCCAATGTTCCTAATGAGTATGCCGGCACTGGCTACCTGAGTTCGATGTATGGACCGTTCGCGCTCGGTAGCGACCCCGCGTCTGGGGACAGCTTCAAGGTTCGCGACCTCACGCTTCCCGGCGGAGTCGACGGAGCGAGATTTGAGCGTCGCCGCACCTTGCTTGAGGCTGTTGACAGCCACTTCCGTAATATGGAACAGGCTGACTCGATCGATGCGATGGACAGCTTTTATCAGCGTGCCTACGGGCTGATCGGCTCCGCCGAAGCCCGCAACGCGTTCGACCTCTCGAAAGAAGACGACAAAATGAAGGAGCGCTACGGCAAAAACCAAGCCGGGATGCGCATGCTACTCTCGCGTCGTCTGGTCGAGTCGGGTGTCCGGCTTGTCACGATGACCTACGGGGGCTGGGATCACCACGACAAGATCAAAGACAACATCGCACGACAGGTCCCTGATTTGGATAAGGCACTGGCGACCTTGCTCTCCGATCTTGATGATCGTGGCCTGCTCGACAGCACCTTAGTGATGGTTTCTTCTGAATTTGGCCGTACGCCGAAGATCAACAAGACCGACGGTCGTGATCACTGGCCTCGAGTTTTCTCGACGATGCTTGCTGGTGGTGGTGTCAAGCGCGGATACGTCTACGGGTCGTCGGATTCGCTCGCCTCTGAGCCCGATCAAAATCCCGTCAGCATCGAAGATTTCGCCAAGACAGTTTACTGGCAGCTCGGGATCAACGCTGATAAAGAGCTCATCGCCCCCGGACCTCGTCCGATGGAGATTGTTGATGGCGGTCACGTTATTGACGACGTTCTGGCCAAAAAGTCGGCCTAGAGCGCCGCGCCCTCCGAAAATCACCAACGATTCATTTAGCATGACGCGCTTTATTCCCGTTCGGAACGCGCGGCTTAGGTTGGATGGCATCCGATTGCGCTCCCTCGTTGGAGTTGCAGCGGTGGTGCTGGCTGCCTCTTCCGCGTTTGCTGGAACCCCTGACCTGTCGACCACGATTCCCCGGGGTGGTCAAGTCGGCACTGAGCTTAAAGTGACGTTTCAAGGTAATCGACTTGAGGGGACAGAAGAGGTTCTCTTCCACTATCCTGGAATAACTGCCAAAGACATCAAGGTGCTGGACTCGCGCAAGGTGGAGGTCACTCTGGTGATCGCCCCCGATGCTCGTTTAGGCGAGCACCACGTCCGTCTCAGGACTCGCCGTGGAACGAGTTACGCGCGAAATTTTTGGGTTTCTCAGTTTCCTAATGTCGACGAGGTCGAGCCGAATGACGATTTTGATGAGCCGCAAAAAGTCCCGCTCAATGTAACAATCGAAGCGGAGGCAAAGCCGAAAGAGACTGATTATTATCAGGTTACAGCGAAAAAGGGCGACCGTATTTCAGTTGAGATCGAAGGCCTCCGGATCAACAACATCAGGCAGAACATCGCGATCGATCCCTTCGTCGCAATTTTGGACTCCGAGCGATTTGAGCTTGGGCGTGCTGACGGTTCATCACTCCACAAGCAAGAGTCGATTCTCTCGGTGGTCGTCCCCGAGGATGGTGAATACACGATCGAGGTTCGCGATTCAGCCTTTCAAGGGCGCGGCCGGTATCGCGCCCACATCGGGACATTCCCACGCCCCTCAGTTGTTTATCCTCTCGGCGGGCCCGAAGGAGAGGAAGTTGAGTTTGCGGTTCTCGATCCCAGCGGCGAACTCGGGAAGATGAAGTTGTCCCTGTCAGGGGATGAAGTCAAAGACCACGGTCTTTTCTACTCTGAAAACGGGATTCAGGTGCCGTCGCCTAACCCAGTTCGTGTTAGCCAATTCGGCAACACGTTTGAGATGGAGCCCAATAACAGCTCGGGCGAAGTCAAAAATCAGGAGCCTGTCAGTCTGCCGACGGCCTTTAACGGAATTCTGGAGTCAGAGGGTGACACAGACTACTTCGCTTTCAGTGCTAAGAAAGGTCAGAGCTACCGCTTTCAGGTTTATGCCCGATCCCTAGGATCGCCGGTTGACCCTGTCTTGACTGTTTTCGACGAGAAGATCAAGTCTCTGGGTGGGAGCGACGATGCAGATGGCAGTAAGGATGGTCGAGTCGACTTCAAAGCACCCGCAGACGGAACCTACTTCGTGCGCGTTCACGATCACCTAAAGGGTGGAGGTCCCGATTATGCCTACCGGGTTGAGACCGAGACTCGGGAAAAAACCGTTCTCGTGACAATGCCTGAGATGTTGCGACGTGATCTCCAGTATCGGAAGCAGTTCGACGTTCCCCAAGGCGGTTATTATGCAATGACGGTGAATACTCGCCGTCAGGGAGTTTCGGGCGATCTTCAATTTGTTCTTCCATCCCTGCCCAAGGGCGTTGAGCTGGTCGGTGGCCGCATTCCAAAGTCGCAAAGCACTTATTCCATCCTGCTCCGCGCAAAACCTGATGCACCGATTGGTGGAGGCATGCATTCTCTGCAGGTCCGAGCGCTTGAAACAGACCCCCCGATTTCAGGGACATTCGTTCAGAATCTTGATTTCGTGCGTGGCCCCCAGAATGGGGTGGAATATTACACGAGGCCGGTCGAGCAACTTCCGATCACGGTTGTCGAACCGTTGCCTTTTTCAGTCACGATCGAGCAGCCCCAAGTGCCGATCGTTCGAAATGGGACCATGCTGTTGAAGGTCAAAGCGCATCGGAAAGATGGCTATGACAAAGACATTATCGTAAGGCTTGGTTGGAAGCCGCCTGGCATCACAAGCCCCGCTTCGATGACGTTCAAAGGTGGTGCAACTGAGTTGACCTACGAGTTGAATGCCAACGGCAACGCTGAGCTCGGCACCTGGCCAATCACACTCCTTGTTGAGTCGAATGATGGGAAAGGCGTCAGGTTCACCGCGACCCCTTTCATCAATCTGGCGGTAGAGGAGCCATTCGCGACTCTGAAATTACCTCTCACTACGGTGAAACAGGGCGATGAAGCCCAGTTTCTCGCTTCGCTCGAAACACTTCGCGAGTTTCCTGGGGAGGCGGAGATCCAATTGTTTGGAATCCCAGCGCATTCGACGACTCCAGTCATGAAGCAGAAAAGCGGTGCCACCGAACTCGCGATTCCGGTTACGACGACAGAAAAAACCCCTGTCGGTCAGCACAAAAATCTCTTTTGCACGTTTACGGTGACGATGAATGGGGAGCCGATTGTGCAGCGCGTTGGGATGGGTGGTATTTTGCGGGTCGATCCAAAGCCTAAAGCACCCGCAGCGGCTCCTGCTAAGCCCAAAACTGAGGTGGCAGCGGCGGCGCCGAAGCCAAAACCGGAAAAGCCTCTTTCACGCCTTGAGCAGCTCCGATTGGAAGCGAAGCAAGCTGGAGGTGGCGAGTAAACGTTAAGTCGAACCCCTTTAAATCGACCGTAACCCTATCGATGAAACGCTCAATTCTACAGTCAACCTTCTTGGGTGTGATCTTTCTGATTACCTCATACGGTGGTTCGCGAGCTGCTGATGAGGCGATCAATTTCACTCGAGATATCCAGCCGATCCTTGAATTTCACTGCGTCGCTTGTCACGACGAAAACAAGACCAAAGGCGGTCTCAGATTTGATCGGGCTGAGTTGTTCTTTCAAGGGGGCGACGGAGGGGACGCCCTCATCAAGGGGAAGCCTGAAGAATCCCTTCTCCTCGAATTGGTGTCTCTGCCCCACGACGATTTTGATGTGATGCCCCCCGAAGGGCGCAAACTGAATGACACAGAGATCGCAAAACTTTCTGCCTGGATTGAGCAAGGAGCAGCCTGGCCGGAAGACCTTCTTTTGGTGGCCAGGGATGAGGCAGATTTCAAAGGCGCGGAGCCACTTGAGGACATCGGGAAGGCGATCGTCAAAGTGGAAGCGTTTCCGCCAGACATCGTTCTCGAGAAAGCCCGCGACGCTCAAAGCGTTGTGGTGATGGCGACCTACGAGGATGACACCACCCGCGATGTTACCGCGAACGCCTCTTTCGTGTTTGAGAATCCCGAGTTGGTCTCTGTGGAAAAACGCAATCGATTCGGACCCGTTGCCGATGGAGAGACCAACTTGGTTGTCGCAGTCGGAGAGCATGAAATGGACATCCCGGTTAAAGTGGTTGAGGCGGAGCAAGATCGCCCCGTCAGCTTTCACCTCGACGTGATGCCTGTATTTATGCGTGATGGTTGTAACATCGGCGCCTGTCACGGTTCAGCGCGAGGTCAGGACGGCTTCATGCTTTCCCTATTCGGGTATGACCCGATGGGTGATCACTACCGACTCACCCGCGAAATGGCGGGACACCGGATTAACCTGGCAATCCCTGAGGAGTCCCTTCTGGTTGAAAAGTCAATCGAGGCGGTTCCTCACACGGGCGGCAAGCTGATGGAGAAGGGGAGTCATGGCTACAACACTCTCGTCGAGTGGATTCGCGATGGGGCCGGTAACGATGACCCTGCTGAGGTTCCTTACGTTACCGATCTCGTGCTTTATCCGCCGAAGCTCGTTCTTGAAGGTTCCGGTGCGACTCAGCAGATGACGGTGCGGGCGAAGTATTCTGACGGCCACGATCGCGATGTGTCGCACCTCGCTGTCTTCATGACGAGCAACGAGCCAACCGCGGGGGTTTCGAAGGATGGTCTAGTCACAGCCGGAAAGCGTGGAGAGTCGTTCATCATGGCTCGCTATGAGACGAAGACGGTTGGGATCCAGACAATCGTGATCCCGGAAGGGCTCGAATACACTCAGCCGACCCCTGCTGAAAACAATTTTATCGATGGGCTTGTCCACGACAAACTGCACAAGCTTCGGATCACACCTTCGGGCGATTGCACAGACGAAGAGTTTTT